>CAYYZI010000013.1:12801-15878 GCA_964475675.1 uncultured Geminicoccaceae bacterium | reverse complement strand
GTGACATCGGCATCGGTGCCGAGCGTCTGGGCGGACACGCCGGCGGTGGCGTTCCACGGCCCTTCGTTGCCGAGCCGATCGACCGGGCGCACCCAGTAGAAGCGGGTCTGGCCGACGGCGCCGATATCGTGCAGAAACTTGGTGCCGGGCGCCGCCACCTCGCCGACCTTGGTGGCCGAGGCCTGAATGTCGGCGGTGTGGGTGTAGACGTTGACGTGATCGAGATCCTGCGCGTCTACGGTCGGGTTGTTCCAGGTGAGCGCGATGGCGCGCGCCAAAGGCGTCGCCGCCAGATTGTTGATCAGCGCCGGCGCGTCGGTGTCGCCGTTCGGGGTGATCGTTGCCGAGGTCGCGCTCGCCAGGTCGAGGCGGCGGCCGCCCGAAGAGACACCGACGACGGTGATGGTGATCAGCTGGCCGATGTCGACCGCCGGGATCACCGCCCGCATACCGGCCACCACGTCGATCAGCTCGGGCTGGCCATCGAGCCGGGTGCGGTAGATCTCGAACGCCGGCGCGAAGCCGTTCGCCGGCATCCGCCAGGTAACGATGACGTCCGAGACCGGCTGGCCGGCGACGAAGCGGACATCCTCGGTGAGCGTCAGGTCGACGACCGCCGGCGGCGTGCCGCCGGGATCGCCGGCGATCTGCGGATCATAGGCCGGGATGGCAGCCTGATCGGCGGTGTGAACGCCGGGCGCGGCATCGACGCAGATGACACGCGCCGACAGGTCGGCGCCTGGGACGATCGCCTTGACGATCGCCTCGACCGTCTCGCTCGACGTCTCGCCGAAGGCCACCAGGTCGCCGACATCCACGTCCGAGCCCGGCGCCAGCAGTGTCGTGAAGACGAGCGTGTCGGTCTCGCCGGCCGCCGTGTTGACCGGGGCGAGCAGGATCGACTGGGTCGAGCGGCGAATGCGAAGCGCGTAGGTCTTGGCCCCGTCCATCGTCACCGCATCGTCGAGGGTGACGCCGGTGATGTTGTTCTGGCCATCGGTCTGCACCGCCTTGATCCGGGCGGCGCGCTGGCCGAAGGCCGGCACCGGGTGGGAGAGCAGCACCATGTCGCCGGTGGTCGCCACCAGATTTTCGATATCGCACTCGAACTCGTAGGTCGCCGGGCGCAGCTTGTTGACCGCAATGTGGTAGCGCACCTCGCGCCAGACCTGGGTCGGGCGCGTCAGCCCCCACAGGCGCATGGTGTCGAACACGGTGGCCTGGGCGATGTTGTTGGGCGGATCGGCCACCGGCCCGTAGCCGTCGTCATAAACGATCAGCTCGCCCTCCTTCCAGTCGCGGTTGGGATCGATGAAGCGCGCCTTCACCGCATGCGGGCGCGGCGTGAACAGATGCGTGCCGCTGAAGTTGCGGGAATTTCGCGCCGTAAACATCTGCACCGGGGTCGTCTGGGAGATGTCGCGGATCGGCGTGAACTTGCCGTCGCGCCGGCCGATCACGGCGCGCCCGGTGGCGGCGATGTCCTGCATGAGGCGCGCCACCGTGGTGCGGAAATCGACGATGCCGTCGAACAGCCAGCGCGGTTCGTCGTTCTCGGCGGCGATGCCGTTGGGCAGATCGTTCTGCGGCGCCGGTGCGTTGCAGGCATCGTGCCAGGCCTTGAAGGCAGCGAGGTCCAGCTTGGCATCGCCCACCGGGCGCTTGTTGGCCTGGCCGTTCAGCACGTCGAGCACGGCGGCGGCCGGGGTGCGGGTCTCCTCCCACACCCAGGCCGAGCCGTCCCAGACCTTGACGACGCGGCTGGCGATGAAGTTGAACTCCTCGATCAGGCCATTGAGCTGCTCGCTGGCCCGGATGCGCATCGCCACCATCGCGTGATTTGGAATGACGCTGGTGACCGGCGGCGCGTGGGTGATCGACTTGATGGCGGCCAAAAAGCTGTCGTTCCGCACCTTGCTGTCGGACGAATCGGCGGTGATCCGGGTAAAGCGCAGCTCCCACTGATCGCGGCTCGGAAAGACGATGCGCACGGCGCGCCGGATCGGGTTGATCGAGCGCGCCGTGAACGTCGGATTGCCGGTCGCCACGGGCACGTAGGAAAAGGTCGGTTGCGGAAACGGGCGCAGGCCGCCGGAGTTGACCCCCGGCGCCGCGGTGGTATCGACGTAGGTCGACTGCAGGCGCTCGACCCGGATGTCCATGCGCTGGCCGCGTTTGGCGACCAGCGTCACCGTGCCGGTCTGGCCGGCCTTCACGGTGACGTGCTGCGGGAAGTTGGCGGCGAACGACGGAAAGCCGAACACCGGCTCGCCGAGCGCGCGGCCGGTGAACTGGGTCTCGCCTTCCGATTTCACCGAGACCGCGTAGGTGATCGAATCGAAAGTGGTGTCGCCGTTCGAGCCGGTGAACGGCGCGCTCGGCGTGGATAAGGTGACGGTGACCGAGCCATCGACCGGATCGACCGTCTGATAATCGACCCAGGCCTTGCCGGCTGGCGCCGAGACCTCCGTGATGCTGCCCTGGGGTGCGCCGGACAGCCCGTCGAAAACCACCCAGGGATCGGCCGAGCCGGCCTTTCGATACTCGACCTTGATCGCCACCGTCTGCGGCTGCTTCTGCCCCTGATCGTCGAAGCTGACGAGGCCGGGGAATGAGAAATCGATGATCGCCTCGTCGGTATTGGTTTGGGTCGTCCGCGTTTGCGCCCCGCCGGCAACCGTGAGCTGGATCGACAGATCCTCCTGGAACACCTGGTCGGTGTAAAGCGTGATCGGATCGTCGGCATCCCAGCCTTCGCGCACCTCGACCTCGACGTCCTTGAAGTCGGCCAAGGGCGTCGTGCCGATCCGCAAGTCCGACATTTTCAACGGCCCGTAGCCGCAATCGAATAGCAAACGAAGGTACATGTCATCGCCGACCATCTCGGTGAACGGCAGGGCGGCGAACGGCGGAAAGAAGCGGTGGCGGCCGTAGACGCTCGGCACCGGCTCGCCCAGCGCGAGGCGGTTGCGGGCGCCGGAGAGCGTCAGCGCCGGGCTCTCCTGCCTGTCCTCGCCGCGCAGCTTGGGCACAGGTGGCGGGATGAGCGCGTTGATCGCCAGCGCGCCGACCAGCGT
>CAYYZI010000013.1:0-12701 GCA_964475675.1 uncultured Geminicoccaceae bacterium | reverse complement strand
GGGCTGACGGCGAAAAACAGGGTGGTGCCGGGCTTCGGTTTCACCCGGGCCCAAAGGGCGCGCGGCACCTCTTCATCGCCGACGAAGACGTGCAGGCGGGCGAGCAGCACCGGCTCGACATCGACGGTTCGGGCGACGATCTCGGCGATGCTCAAGCCGGCCGGCACCACGCGGGCGATGCGCTCGGCCGAAAACGGGTGCGGCCGGCCCAAGACGTGCACGCTTTGGCGCGCCGATTTCGGCGGCCGGCCGCGGACCGGCAGATTAGCGGGCACAGAGCTTTTCATGCCGATAAAACCCCATGATCCGGTGGCCCCAGACGACGCCGTCCAGCGGCTCGATGCAGGCCGACAGGCCCTCTTCGACGTGCAGCATGTGCGGGCGGGTGTCGCGCTGGCCGACGTAGACGCCGACGTGGATCGGAAAGCGGCCGTGACGCAGCAGCACGATGTCGCCGATCTCCGGCCAGCCCTTGATCTCCCGCCACGGCGGGATGGCGTTGGCCTCGATCGCCGCGGCGACGTCGAAGATGCGCGCGGCCGAGCCGTAGTCCGGCCCGTGATCGGGCAGGATCAGATCGAACTGCTCGGCGTAGACCAGGCGCACCAGCCCCCAGCAATCGACGCCGTCGCGGCTGCGCCCGTGATCGGCGTAGGGCAGGCCGACGTAGTGGCGGGTCCAGCCCGGAAACATCAGCCCAGCCCCGGCCAGTCGACGGTGTTGAACGCATCGCCCGGGAACGCCTGCTCGGCGACATCGAAGCCGACCAGATCGCCCTCGATGGTGGTCGCCGAGTAGTTGATGTTCTGCAGTTCCAGCTCGATCGGCCCGGCCTCGACGGTATCCGGTGCCGAGGCCATGACGATCTCGATGGTCACCGTCGGCCTTGGCAGCGGGATCTGGCGCAGCTTGTCGACCACCCGGATCGTCTGGCCGGGGTTGTCGGGATCGTCGATCTCACCGACGTTATCGATGGTCAGGCGCACCCGCGGGATGCGGGTCGGATCGTCGGCCGGCAGATCGATGTCGAACGGAAAGGCCGTGTAGCTGTTGCCGCGCGAGACGATGTCCTGCGTGTTGTTCACCACCCTGATGTCGTCGGCCATGGTCGGATGCTTTATGGTCAGCAGCACCAGGAAGACTTCCGCCGTCTGCGGGTCGTAGAGCGCCTGGCGGGCGGCGTTGGAAAAGGTCCGGCTCATGGCAGGATCACCAGGTTGAGCGAGACGATCCAGCGATCGGGGCCGGCCGGCGCGATCGCCGGGCCGCTTGATCCGGCAAACTGGTAGGTCACCGTCGGCTCACCGGTTACCGAGACATGCTTGAAATCGAACGGCAGCGCCCCGCCGGCCAGCGTCGTGTCGTAAAACGTCCGGAAGGTGTCGAGCTCGGCCGTCGTCATCCGGAACGCCAGCGTCGTCTGGATCACGCCGGCGGTGAACATCCGCCGCCGCTTGGGCGGGCCGTCATCGACCGCCGATTCGAGCGAGGCCGGCAGCGCCTCGCGGTAGCTCGACTTGAGCGGGCGCTGCGGCAGGCTGGCGGGCCAGGGGGCGGCCATCACGCCACCGCCGGCTGGCGCCGCCCGCCAAAGCGGGCGAAGGTACGGTCCAGAAGTCCGAGCTCGGCCGCCTCTTCGAAGGCCGGGACGATCAGCTCGACGATCTCGCGCCGGCCGTCGGAACGCCGGCGGGTGCGGATCGCCGGCGCGCCGGCGCCCCGCTGATCGATCACCTGGACGATCGTCGGGCTGCGCGGGCCGAGCGCGCGCAGCTGGGCCGGCGTGAACACGGCCTCGCCCTGGTGCAGGATCGCCGGCACCTCGTTCGCGCCGACGACGCCGCCGCCGGCGAAGTGGGGCGCGCCGGCAAAGGCGGAGGCCGGCACGGCGCGGCGCGGCAGCAGGCTGTCGCCGACGACGCCGCCGGTGTGGATCTTGAGCCCGGTGATGTTGGGCTGCGGCGTGCTGGCGGTGGCCGCGCCGCCGAACAGCCCGCCGATCAGGCCGGAGAGGCCGCCGACCAGTGGATCGAGAAAGGCGCGACGCAGCTCCAGGCGCGCGAGTTCGCGCAGGATCGAATCCACGGCGCGGCCGAGGTTCCTGCCGAAATTGTCGAAATCGGTGACCAGATCGATGAGCGCGTCGGCCGTGTCGTCGCGGAAGCGGGCCATGGCGCGGGCCGCCTGATCGCCGAAGTCGTCGACGCGGTCCCCGAGCCGGTCGAGGGCGCCGGCGATGTCCTCGCCGCCTTTCTCGGCGTCCTTCTCGGCCTGGGCGTAGGCCGCCTGGACGCGGCGCTGGAACACCTCCTCGACCTTGGCGGCGAGCTCGTCGTAGCCGGCCCTGGTCTCATCGAGGGCAGCGAGCGTCTGGTCGCGCCAGCGTTCGGCAGCGGCGATTGCGCGCTCCAGCGGCGGCAGGGTCGCCTCCAACTGCCGGGCGATGTCGGCGCGGGCGGCGGCATCGGCGCGGGCCGTCTCGGCGGCCGCCGCATCGGCGTCGCGGAGCGCGAAGAGCTGGGTCACGAGCTTGCGGATCGTTTCCGCTGTATCCGAGTTGACATCGGCGCTGGCACGACGGATCTCGGCCGCGATCTCGTTTTCCAGCGTCGCCGCCCGCACCGCCTCGGCATCCTGGGCGCGGGCCGCCTGCAGACGGGCCAGCGCGTCGATCTCGGCCTGCAGGGCGGCAATGCGGTCCTCGGCCCGTTTGGCAATCAGATCGGGAGACGTATCCGTCCCGCCGCCATCGCCGCCCGGTGCGTCGGGCGCGGTGAGAAACGCGACGCGCGCCTTGATCTGGGCCAGCAGGCGCTCGTTGGCGGCGAGGGCGTTTTCGGCAAACTGCGGAAGGCCGGGCACCAGGTTGAGCGCCAGGCCGGCCGGACCCTCGAGCACTCGTTTCTGGATTTCGATGTCTCGGCGCAGGCTTTCGGCGTCGCGGCGCAACCGCTCCAGGCTGCGCTCCTGCTGGGGCAGGAAGCCCTGGCTGGCGATCGAGATGAAGCCCAGCACGTCGGCGACGGCGTCGCCGACCCGGCGCAGTACCGGCAGAAGGCCGAGCAGGGCGGCGCTGGTCTTGGTGTCGATGACCAGGCCGAGGAGCGCGAACTGGTCCTGGGCCGCGCGGGCCTGGTCGAGCACGTCCTGGGTGATGACCCCGCCGAAATCGCGGAGCTGCTGCTCGGCGCGGGCGATGGCCTCGGTGCCCTGGCTGATCAGTTCGACGAACTTGGGGCCCGAATCCTCGCCGAACAGCTGCGAGGCAATCGCCGACTGGGTCGCCGCATCCTTGTAGGCGCCGAGCTTGGCGATCGCCTCGTCGAAAACATCCGCCGTCGAGCGGATGTTGCCGGCCGCATCAAAGGCAGAAATGCCGAGCTGCTCGAAGGCCTTCTGGCCCGGGCCGGCGCCGGATTGTGCGAACAGGCCGAGGCGTCGCTGCAGGCGGCGGATGCCGTCCTCGAACTGCAAGGCTGTGACGCCCGACTGGGTGGCGGCGAAGCGCAGGGTCTGGAAGCGCTCGGCCGACAGGCCGGCCGACTTGGCGGCGATGTCGATGGCGCTGGCCGTGTCGATCGCCCGCTTGGTGAGAAAGGCGAGCCCGGCCGGGCCGGCCACCGCCAGGGCGCGCCGCCCGAGCCCCGAGAACGCCGACTTGAGCCCGCCGGCGGCGTCATCAACCAGCAGCAGGCTTTTCGACGCCTTGCGCCCGGCGCGGGCGACCTCGGAGAGCGCCTTGTCCCCCTGCACGCCGACGCCGCGCAGCTTGGCCTTGACCTCGCCGTCGCCGGTCACCTGAAGGCGGATGTCAACCGTGGTTTTCTTCGCCATCACTCTTCACTCGCATCCTCGAAACGCCGGGCGATGCCTGAGAGCATGCCGATCTCGGCGGCCGGCAGGACCTCGGCCAGAAACCGGCCGTCGTAGCCGAGCCGCTCGGCCAGCATCAGCAGTGCCGGCGCATCGAAGCCGATCGGCCGGCCGGACGGCGCCAGGCGCAGCTGACCGGCGCAACGCTCGATCACGTCCCAGACTTCCCACTCCTTGAGACTTTGCGGCGCGGTCTCGATGTAGCGGCAGCGCTCGCCGCTCGGGCCTTCGCCGCCTTGGGCGCAGGCGAGGCCGGCTTCGGCGCAGCCCTGGCAGTAGCTGCGGCCCGCGCTGAAGTGCCATTCGGCGCGGGCCGCGATGCGTTTTTTACCGCGTCCAGCAGCCTGCGCAGACCGGTGTACTCGACCTCGAAGAGCGTCGCGACCGCCTGATCGTCGAGCACCGCGTCGACGTTCTCGGGCGTCACCGGCGCCGGGGTTTCATCCGGCAACCGCACGCCGTCCCAGGCCCGGATGGCGTAGCGCCCCAGCCCCTTGACGTAAAGCGCACGGTAGAGCCCGACGCGGGCGTGCGCGTCCGGCTCGTCCTGGCCGCCCAAACGCTCGAACTCGGTGCGGGCGAAGCTCTCGGCCGCCGCCCTCAAGGCGGTCGTCAGCGGCGCCACCTCGAAGCGGATGTCGCCGGCGATCTCGATCCAGTAGGGCGCGGTCTCGATTCTGCCGATGGTGATCATCAGACCAGCGCGTAGGAGGCGACGTCGTTGCGCAGCGTCACGGTCAGCAGGTTGCCGGAGCCGTCTTCCGAGGCCTGGAAGTCGAAGCTCGCCTCGATGCCGCCGGGCCCGGAAATCTCCTGCTTGGGATCGGGCAGATCGCACTGGTGATAGGTGAAGGTGATCTGCTCATGCTCGATGATCTTGTAAGTGAAGTCGAGCTGGACCGCGACCGCCTGGCGCGCCTTCTGCTTGAGTGTGAGGTCGGCAAAACGGGCGGTGATCTGGCCGCCGGCGGCGATCTCGCCGGGATCGGCTTCCTCGATCTTGCCATCCGAGCGAATGGTCTCGACCGGATCGAGGCCGTTGTCGAAGAAGATGTTGCCCGCCGTGATGTTGCCGAGCGGTGCCGCATCGAGGCTGATCGAGCCCTGGAAGCCGGAGAACCGCTTGATCACCATCGTTGTCGGCGTGCCGGCCTGGCTGACCGTGGTCTCGGTCTCCTCGCCCTGGGCGACGATGTTGACGGTGGCATTGACCTTGCCGCCGCGCTGCATCGGCAGCTCAAGTCGGCCGAACCGACATCCCAGGTTCATGAAGTAAGCGGGAATCTTCTCGTGCCCGACCTCGATCGCGTAGGACGGCAGGGTCGCGGCACCGGCCGTAAACACATGCTGGTAGCCGCCGCCGGTCAGCGTCGGCCCGGACACCGTGGCGGCGCTGGCTGCCAGCGTGAAGCTGTTGCCGGCGGCACCCAACGTGTCGTGGGTCACAGTGATCTTGTCGCTCGCCGCCGCGTAGGTCGCCGGCGTGACGTTGGCGTCGCCAGAGGCGTTGAGCGCCGTCGCGGCGTTGCTGGCCGACGCCGTGTTGCTGGCGCCGATCTGGATCTCGAAGCCGCCGGCGGGTAAGGTCTTGAAGGTGAAGACGGTGCCGTTGATCGTGATCGTGTCGCCGTCCGACGGGTTATTGACCAGCTGGATGAAGCCGGTGGCGGCGACCTGGGTGGTCGTCGGCGCGCCGAACAGGCCGGTCAGCCACAGACCGATGTTGCGCAGATCGAGCGGCACGACGATCGCGCCTTGGTCCTCGATCGGCCCGCGGGTCGGGCGCTGGGGCTGGCGGCCCAAGCCGATGATGTCGTCCTCTTCGAGCCCCTGCTCGGCCCCGAGGGTCGACGAGATGAACGGCACCTCGTTAAAATCGGTCGTCGGGCGCACCCCGTAGCTGGTCTCGTTCAGCATGCGAATCTTGGTCGCGGTGCCTCTGCTTCGCGCCATCTTTGATCTCCTTTGCTAACCCATCACGGTTGTCGTGTCGTACTCGACGGCGAGGTCGATCACCGCCATCTTGATCGCTTCCGCGCCCGGCACGCGCTCGTCCTCCGGCTCGGCGGGCGTGTAGTCGAGCCCGTCGACAAGGCCGCCGAGACTCGGATCGGAATCGAGCGCCGCGCCCACCGCCAGCATCAGCGCATCCAAGGCCGCGTCACGGGCGCTTGCCTGGGCGCCGCGCACGAACAGCTCGATCTCCATCTCGCGCCGCCAGGAGTAGACCGGAACGCCCAACGTCACCTCCGGCTCGCCGGCGTCGCCGTCGCGCAGGATGATCAGCCCGGCGCCGGCCGAGATGTCCTCGGCATCCACCGGCATCGTCGCGTTGCGCTCGACGCCCGCGTTCGGCACCGTCTTGAGCGCCGCCTCGATTGCCGCGATCACCTGCTCGTGCTTGCTGCTCATCGCGCCGCCTCGCGGGCCTGGCGCCGCTCGATCTCGGCGGTGATCGCATCGGGGAGCGCGCGCAGCGCCTCGCGGGCGATCCGGTCGAAGGGGATTTTCTGGCGGATTCGCACCTGCGGGATCAGCAGGAACAGCGGCACGAAGTCGGCGGCGAAGCGCACGCCGGCGCGGCTGCGCCGCACCTTGAGCCCGGCGGCGCGCGCCTTCTTGCCCGGCACCACCAGCAACGCGCCCTCACGTCCCTTAAGCGGCACGAAATCGAGCCGGCCGAACCTGTCGATCGCCGCCGGCACGTTCGAGCGCTTGACGATCCGGCCGGTCGAGCGCTTGAACGAACGGTCGAACCCAAGCTTGACGGCGGCCGGCAACGGGATGGTGAGAAACCGGCCCTTGCGGGCGCGGATGACGGCGCCGTCGATCAGCGGCTGCATGATGTGCGGGGCTTTCGAAAAGATGACCGCGGCAGAGCCCAAGCTCGATCCCTTTTTCGGGAAGACCAGCGCCTGCCAGGTCTTGGCGATGTTCTGGCCCTTGGCGGCGCCGGGGCGTTTGCGCAGGCCGGCGGCGCGCGTCGCCTGGCGCAGCCGGGTGCGGGTCTTCATCGCGGTGGCGCGCACGCCGGCCTTGACACCGCGGGCCAGCACGATCTCGCGCCGGCGCAGGGTTTTGCGCAGATTGCCGCGGATCGCGGCCTTGAACTGCATCACCGTTTGCGCCCCTTGCGGCGACCGCGCGGGGCGGCAGGCTTTTGCGATGCCAGCATCCTGGCGAGCTCGGCGCGTGCAGCGGCCGTTGCCACCAGGGCCTGGCGGGTCTTGATCAGACGGGCGCCGATCTCCGCCGGCACGCTGAGCTCGACGCCGGGCGGATGGACGGCGCCGTCATGAACGACGGTCTCGGTCAGAATCACACGCATGCGCGCTATCCTCCTGTGGTGACGGCGAAGCAGTCGCAGCGCCGGATCAGGCGGCGGGGATCGGGGGCTTCGACGTCCTGGATTTGATAAAAACAGCCGTCGGCAAAGCCGAAGGTGGCGCCCTTTTCGGGCGCCGCCAGCTCGCTGGCCCGCACCGAGACGGTGACCGCGCGGGCGCGGACCTCCGCCGCACCCAATCGCGTCAGCTCGTCGGGCTGGCTGCGGATCGCCTTGACATCGAGATGCGCGCCGGCGAGCGGAAAATAGGTCGCGGTCTCGGCAGCGGCGCCGGTGAACAGCGCGTCGACGGCGGCGGTGAACGGATCGGTCATCGCAGAGCCTCACGAGCGGCAGTCGGGCGGCGGGGAGAGAATCGCGAAGAACCCCCGCCGCCCAGGGGTGTGCTCCCCCTTTAACTGCAGCCTAACGGTTGGCTTCGCGCCAGTCGGCGAGGTCGCCGGCGGTGGCCGCACGGGCATCGCCGCGGGCGATCAGCGCTTCGGCCTCGGCCTTGGCGAGCAGGCAGACATCGCCGCGGACGTGGGTGACGGTTGCGTCCTTCACGCGCTCGACGATCGACGCGATCGCCACGACGTAGGTCTTGCCCTTCGGCGCCTTCGCCGGCTTGTCCTCGGCCGGCACTTTCGCCGGTGCCGGCGCTTCCTCGCCGAGCAGATCGGCGGCTTCGGTTTGGGTATCTTCGGTCATGATGTTGTCTCCGTCTGGCCGGCCCCGGGGAGCGGCCCCGGGGCCCGATGGATGGGTTACGCGATCGCTGTTCAGGCGACGGTGGCGCGAAACGTCGCGTTCGGGCGGCGCGGATAGACCAGCGGCGCCGACTGGGTCATCACCCAGCGCACCGGCGGGTCCTGCTCGATCCATGATTTCGAAAACAGGGGCACCGCCTGGAAGCCGGCGGCGGCATCCTGAATGGCGCCAAATGCCTGGACGCCCTCGACGGCACCGGAGGCCACGACCAGCACCGTGTTGGCGGCGAGCAGGCTCTGGGTGTTGCCGGCCTCGTCGGTGTACTTGTCGTTGTATGTGTAGATCTGCACCTGGCCGATCGTCCCGCGGAACTGCGGCGAGCCGGGCACGCCGGCCTTGAAGCCGAGCTCGGCCGAAGAATCGGCGGCGCGGCGGATGTCGATCTGGTCCTTGAACTTGGCATCCGCCTTGAACAGGTTCCAGGCGTCGGTGGTCATGACCACGGTGTCCGGCCCGGCCCCCGACTTGTCGGCGACCAGATCGATCCAGCCGGCCAGGTCATCGACCGGCGAGATGCCGCCCGAACCCCAGGTGGAGGCCCCGGTGAGCGCGACGCTCAACGCCGCATCGCGCTGGAAATCGACGACCTGGGTCGGGTACCCGGCGCCGGTCACCGTGATCGTGCTGGAGATCAGCACGTTGGCGGCCATCCATTCCAGACGGCGTTCGATCTGCTGGCGATGCTTGGCCAGCAGGCTGGCGACCTGGGCGGACTCGCGTTCGGCCGGCGACAGATTGCCCTGCAGCGGCTCGCCGATCGAGCGGCGCAGCGGGTCGTTGGGGCGCACCTGATCCTTGGGCTTCAGATACGCCGGCTTGAAGGTGTCGGTGCGAAAACCGGCCGAGCCCTGGACCACGCCCTTCATCGTCGGGTGGACGAAGGGGGCGATCTTGATGTCGTCGATCTCCACATCGAAATGGATTTCCTCGGTATCCTCCAGCTGCTGGAGGCGGAAAAAGCGGTCGAGCAGGAAGCGACCCGGGGTCTTGATCGAGTTCACGGCCTGCGTCATCGCGCCTGTCGAATAGACGTCAACCATCGATTGTCTCCTTGGTTGTAAAAAAGGCGGCCGCAGGCCGCCGGGAGGTGGGCGATCGCGGGACGCGCGATCAGATGTAGATGCCCTTGTCGCGCAGGCCGTCGCGGATGCTGGCGGCGGTATGCGCGCTGCCGATCGTCAGCTGGTCGGCGCGGAAATCGCCGGCCAGATAGATCATGACTTGGGCGTCGGCGCTGGTCGCATCGGCATCCTCGGCGAGGATGGCGTCGGGGACTTCCGAGCCGTCAAGGGCACCGGAGAGCGATAAGAGGTACTTGCCGCTCGCCGTGATCTTGCCGAGCACGGCGCCGCGGGTCAGCGCACCGGCGCCGGACGCCAGCGTCGCGGTGCGCACGATCACGGGAAATTCGCTCGCGAACAGCTCGTCGAACGTCCGCGGGCTTGACTGGGTGTAGGACACGCTCATGACTTGTCTCCTGGGTTCGGGTTAGAGCGGGGGAACAGGGCCTGGATCAGCCGCCCAAGCCGGTCTTGGCGTAGGCCGCGAGGATCGCCGAGGCAGCCTTGGCCTCGTCGTCCTCGTCGCCGGCGTCATCGACGTCCGGGCCGACGTTGGGCTCCGGCGTTGCATCGAGGGCGGCGAGCAGGGCAGATGCGCCGGGCGCCGTCTTCGGGGCGGCTGCGAGGATGCGCCGGGCGGCTTCGACATCGAGCCCTTCGAGCGCCGCCGCCTGGGCGAGCTCGGCACGACCGTCCGCCTCCGGCAGCGCGAGGATGGCGCGCACGCGGGCGCGATCGGCGGCAACCGGGTCGTCTTGTGGGGCCGCCTCGGGATCCGCCTTCGCAGCGTCAGCCGAATCGCTGGAGTAATCGCAGCCGTCGTCTTCGGCCGCCGATGTCAGCGTCGCCACATCGACATCAAGGACATCGGCGAAGCCCTGCAGGCGCTCGATCGGCGGACAGTTGATCTCGCCGGCGATGATCTGATTGACCGTCGAGACCTCGATGCCGGCGGCATCGGCCATCTCGGCGATGATGTCCTCGCGGGTCTGATCCCGATCCGCCGCCACCTGGTCGATCAGGCGATCAAGCGTGTTGCCGAGCGCTTCGCCGCAGCGGCGCACGCGGGCGTCCTTTTTACTCATGGTCTTGCTCCTTTTCTGACGTGTGGTCGGGCCGGCCATCGCCGGCGCCGGGGATTGGCGCGCGCCGCGCAGCTCGGCCAGAAGTGCGGCCCGCGCTTCGCCCGGGTGCATCACCGCATCCGCGAGCCCGGCGTCAACGGCGGCCTGGCCGATGAACACCAGTGCCTGGGTCGCCTTCACCGCCGCCGGCGCGAGCGAGCGATTGCGGGCCACCGCGGCAACGAAGGCGTCGTAGGTGGCATCGATCTCGGCCTGGATCGCCGCCTTGGCCGAATCGCTCAGCGGCTGGTACATCGAGCCGTCGGCCTTGTGTGCGCCGGCGAAGATGTGGGTGACGGTCTCGCCGAACATCTCAAGCATTTTCGAGATGTCGACGTGGGTGGTGATCACACCGATCGAGCCGGCCTCGCCGGTGGCCGTGACGAACAGCCGGTCGGCGGCCGAGCCGATCCAGTAGCCGGCGGAATCGGCCATCTCGGCGACCGCCCAGATCGGTTTGCCGCCGGCGCGCGCCGAGCCGTTGAACACGGTCTCGGCCAGTGCCCAGGCGCCGGAGACAACGCCGCCGGGGCTGTTGATTTTAAGCAAGATCGCCTCCACCCGGTCATCGGCGAGCGCCGCCTGCACGCGCGCCTCGATCGCCCCGTAGCCGTCGTGTCCGTACCACCACCAGTCCGGCCAGCTGTCGTCGGCGAGGATGCCGGCGATCGAAATCTCGGCGATGCCGTCCTGCGGCTCGACCGGGCCGGAACCGGCGACCAGCGCCTCGATGCGCTGGCGCGCGCCGGAGCGGCGCAGCAGGCCGATGAGGCCAGCCTCGGGCGCGAGCGTGCCGTGGACTTCTGCAATGCGGGCGGCAAGGCGATCGAGTCGCGCCTCGTTCAACAGCCACAAACGGGACATCTGATCCTCCTAAGTGTTGGCCTGATCGGCCGGGCCGCCGGGCCCGAACTGCACCGGCGGCACGGTGAGGCCGAGCTCGGTCAGGCGGTCGCGCTCGGTGGCGATCTGCTCCAGGAGCTCGTCCGGGTCCTTGCCGTTCTCGATCGCTTCGTCGCGCAGCGTCGACATCAGCCCGGCCACCCGCATGGCGGCGGCGTTCGCCTCCTTGACAGGATCGACCCAGCCGCGCCCCGGGCCCAACCAGCTCGAGCGCAGCCAGGCGCGGCGCGCCTGCGGATCGTCGAGGAAGCCCGGCAGATCGAGGTAGCCGCGGGCCACCGCTTCCTGGATGACGGCGGCGTAGACCGGCTTGCACCAGGTCGCCGCTTTGAACACGCGGTGAAACAGCACGAAGCGCCAGGCCTCCAGCAGCGAGGCGCGGGCCGACGAGAAGTTGGTCTTGGAGAAATCGCGCACCAGGGTCTCGTAGGTCTGCCCGAGGCCGACGGCGATGTGGCGCTGGACGGCGGTAACAAAAGGCTCGAAGGCGTCGCTCGGCCGGCCGGTGTTGTAGCTTGAGAGCCGCTCGCCCGGAAAGGTGCGTGGGACCAGCCCGCCGGGGCCGACGCCGAGGCGGACCGGCTGGCTGGCATCCTTGCGGGCGTCGAGATAGTCCTTGCCTGAGCCGAACAGCTCGGCCAGCGTCTGGCCGTCGAGCGGGGTTTCGAGAACCGCGGCAATCACCGCGTTGACCACCGCGCCCTGCAGCTCGGCGCGGGTGTAGCGGGCCAGCATCTTCAAGGCGGCGAGCACCGGCGCGAACAGCGAGATGCCGCGGTGCTGGCCGGGGCGGCGCTGGTCGAAGTTGTGAATGACCCGCGGGCGCCCCGCCGGCGCCATCGCCGGCACCCGGTCCCAGCGCCCTGAGAGCCCGAAGGTGGCGAACAGATCGCCCGGATGGGTCGTGCGGATGTGGTAGGCGACGGGGGCGCCGAACTCGTCGATCTCGATCCCGGCACGCATCCGCTCGGAATCGGCGACGTCGTGCGGGTTGGAGAGGCGGTCCGGCTCGATCACCTGCAGGGTGGTCGCAAAGCGGCTTCCCCTTCGACCCTGGCGCCCAGGCAGCCAGCGCAGGATTGCGACGGATTCGCCGTTCACCATGTCGGAGTGACAGGCCTGACGGGTGAGCGCGCCGAAATCGTTGTGGCCGGTCACGTCGCAGGCGCGGGCGTCTTCCGCCCACTCCGCCCAGATCGCCTCGATGCGCCGCGCGATCGCCTGCGCGTCCGCCCGGTCGAGACCGAGGATTTCGGCGTCGGGGCGCGCCTGCAGGCGCAGGCCATTGCCGATCACCCGGTCCTTGTGGGACTGGACGGCGCCGTGGGCGAGCGCGTCGTTGCGTTCGACGTCGCGGGCCCGGGCCATAACCCGGCCGCGCTCGCCGAACAGGTCGGCGTCGGCGCTGGAGGCCGACGGATCGAAGTTCTTGAACTCCTGGGCGTCGGTCGAGGCGGCGGCAAACGCGGTCGACGCCGCGAGCCGGGTACGCAGAACCTTCTCATCAAAATCCCTGACCAGATCGGTATCAATAAACCCTGGCGCAACCGCATTGACGCGAATATTCTGCAGACCCAATTCTTTGGATGCAGCCTTGGTCATACCAATCACGGCAGCCTTGGAAGCCGCATAAGCAATTTGCCC
>CAYYZI010000012.1:0-16130 GCA_964475675.1 uncultured Geminicoccaceae bacterium | reverse complement strand
CAACGATAACCGTATGGCTCTCGCTGCCTAAGCGATAGGTAAGCGCGGCTGGAGGAGGCCGGGCAACAGAACTCCTCCGCAAAGTCCACGGGTCTCAACCACCCGTGGCGCGGCTCGGGGGGCGCCGGGCAACAGAAGCCCCCCACTTTCATGCCTGCCATCCGCAGGCCGAGCGAGCGACCAACAGCGAAAAGAACGGGCATGCGCCGCGGACGTGTCGAATACGGACGATTGGTCGAGGACGCCCTGCGCGGCGTGGTGCGCAAGGTGCTGGCCGAACTGGCCGCCGGCGAGATCGGCGCGCCGCATCATTTCTACATCACCATAAGCACCCGCCACCCCGGGGTGCAGATGCCCGATTATCTGCGCGAACGCTACCCCACCGAGATCACCATCGTGCTCCAGCACCAGTACTGGGACCTCGAGGTGGGCGAGCAGGCGTTCGCCGTCACCCTGAGCTTCAACGACATTCCGGAGCGGCTGACGGTTCCCTTCCGGGCGATCCGCGTCTTTGCCGATCCCTCGGCCGAATTCGGCCTGCAGTTCACGGTCGAGGGGGTGCCCGAGACCGCCAGCGCGACCGAGCAGGAGCCGGCCACCCTGACCCTGCCGATTTCCACTCCCGAAGCCGCCGCCGAGCGCGCCGAGGAAGAAGCCGGGGCCGGCGATGGCGAGGGCGCCGAGATCGTCGCTCTGGACCGCTTCCGCAAGAAATAGACCGGACTTCGGGCCGACCGGGCCCGTCCGCATCGACGGAGCGGGCCGCCGCAGGGAGGGGCCTTGGATGGGCGAGAAACCGGCGATACGCATCGAGACCGACAGTTTCGGCCCCATCGAGGTACCCGCCGACCGCTACTGGGGCGCCCAGACCCAGCGCAGCCTGCGCAATTTTCCGATCGGCGAGGAGCGCATGCCGCGCCCGCTGATTCATGCCCTGGGACTGGTCAAGCTGGCCGCGGCCCGGGTCAACATGGCGCTGGGCGCGCTCGACCGGCGCCTCGGCGAGGCCATCGTCGAGGCCGCCCGCGAAGTGGCGCGAGGCGAGCTCGACGAGCATTTCCCGCTGGTGGTCTGGCAGACCGGCTCGGGCACCCAGACCAACATGAACGCCAACGAGGTGATCGCCAATCGCGCCAACCAGCTCCTCGGCGCTCCACTCGGTGCCAAGAGCCCGATCCATCCCAACGATCACGTCAATCTCGGCCAGTCCTCCAACGACACCTTCCCGACCGCCATGCACGTCGCCGCCGCTCGCGAGCTGCACGAGCGGCTGATCCCCGCACTCGAGCATCTGTTCGCCGAACTCGAGGCCAAGCGCGAGGCCTTCGCCGACATCATCAAGATCGGCCGCACCCATCTCCAGGATGCGGTGCCACTGACCCTGGGCCAGGAGTTCTCGGGCTATGTGCGCCAGGTGGAAAACGGCCTGGCGCGTCTGCGGGCGGCGATGCCGCGGCTTCTGGAACTCGCCCAGGGCGGTACCGCGGTCGGCACCGGGCTCAACACGAAAAGGGGCTTCGCCGAGCGTTTCGCCGCCGAAATGGCCGAGCTCACCGGCCTGCCCTTCGTCACCGCCCCCAACAAGTTCGAGGCCCTCGCCGCCCATGACGCGATGGTCGAGCTGTCGGGGGCCCTCAACGTCCTCGCCTGCTCGCTGACCAAGATCGCCAACGACATCCGCCTGCTCGGCTCGGGTCCGCGCTGTGGGCTCGGCGAACTGCTGCTGCCGGCCAACGAGCCCGGCAGCTCGATCATGCCGGGCAAGGTCAATCCCACCCAGGTCGAGGCGCTGACCATGGTCTGCGCCCAGGTGATGGGCAACCATGTGACGGTCACCATGGCCGGGGCCAGCGGCCATCTCGAGCTCAATGTCTACAAGCCGGTGATCGCCTACGACGTGCTCCAGGCCATCCGCCTGCTGGGGGATGCGGTGCGCAGCTTCACCGATCGCTGCATCGTCGGGCTCGAGGCCGACCGCGAACGCATCGGCGCCTATGTGCAGCGCAGCCTGATGCTGGCTACCGCTCTGGCACCGCGGCTGGGTTACGACAACGCCGCCCGCATCGCCAGGAAGGCGCACGAGGAGGGGCTCACCCTCAAGGAGGCGGCGCTTGCTCTGGGCTTGCTGACGGCGGAGGAATTCGAGGCGCTGGTGCGTCCGGAGGAGATGCTAGGGCCTCGGGACTGAGGTTTCCGGAGGCGGTCGAGGCGAGCCGCAGGCTCGGCGACGCCAGCGGACCGAACAGCTCGACTGCGGCCGTTCTGCCGTCGGGATCGCGGACCCGCAGCACGGTGCGCGTGATCCAGGCATGGAGATCGGCCATCAGCTCGACTTCGCCGCGCAACCGCTCCTGGGCGAGAGTGAGCGGCCGGTCGCCGCTTTCGACGATGCCGCGCGCAACCCGCAGCTCGCCGCCCAGCAGGCGAAAGGGCAGGCGGTCGACCACCCCGACCAGCAGGGCACCGGCTTCGTCGCGACCGATCCCGGCGATCTCGCCGTTGCGCAGGCGCAGCGAGGCCCGACCGGCGAGATGGCCGACCAGATCGGCGATGCTGTTGCCACCCGAGCGCAGATCGGCATCGAGCTCGAGCTCTCCCGACAGTCCTTCGGCGATGCCCAGCAGGGGCAGCAGCGCCTCGACCCGGGCCCCGTCCAGCATCAGCGCCGCCCGTCCCGCCACCCCGCCGCCTTGGCGAACCAGCTCGAAGCTGCCCGTCCAGCGGCCGCCGGCCAGCGCCATGTCGAGATCCTCGATCGCCAACCGGCCGTCGCCGACGGTGAGCCGCAGCCCGTTGGCCGGAACGTCGAAGCCGAGATCGAGCCGGAGGCTGGTGCGCTCCAGCCAGGACCAGTCGAGCCGTCCGCCCGGCCACTGCCCTGGCCAGGAAGGGGGCGGCTCGGGCAGCAGGCCGAAGAACGGTGCCGCCAGACGGTAGACGGTATCGAGGAGGTCCCCGGCCGGCGCCGGGGAAAGCAGCAGCCGGCCTTCGAGCCGGGGCGGGTCGCGCGCCCAGCGCCCGTCGAAATCGACACCGACCTCGGTGATCTGCCCGCTGGCCCGGATCGCGAGCGGGCCCGCCGCGAGGCGCTCCAGATCGACTTCCAGGGAAAGCGGACCGCGCACCCGCTGGGGGCGCAGGGGCGGCACCCCGAAGCTCCGCGCGAACCCTGCGAAACTCGGGGATTCGAGGCGGATGCGTGCGTCGAAGCTGTCGAGGGAAGTGAGCTTCTCGCCCTTGGCCCGGACCGTGATCCGCGCCGCTTCGCTGCGCAGTTCGAACTCCGCCTCGGCGGCCTCGCCGGTGCCGCGCAGGGTGGCTTGGCCGCGCATGGCACCGAGCCCGGCCAGCAGTTCGTAGCGCGGCAGGCCGGCCAGCCGGGCGAGACGCGCCGGCGAGGGGACCTCCACATCGGCCACCAGATCGTAATCGAGACGATCGAGCGCGACCGTGCCCGCGACGCCCGCCGAAGCGCCGGCGAGATCGGCGAGCTCGAACTCGCCGATGGTCAGTCGACCGTTTTCCAGCCCGGCACGCAGCTTCAGGGTACGGGCGCGCAGCCCGGCCAAGGTCAGCCGCTCCAGCGTCAGATCGAGCGCGGCGTCGAAGCTCTGCAGCCAGCCGCGCAGATCGGCCAGCCGCCAGTCCCCGGGCAGCAGTCCCAGATACTCGTCGATCACCAGCCGATCGAGGGTCGCCGCGGCCGCCAGCTGCGGCCGCTCGCCGAACAGCAGGGCGAAGGAACCGCGCGCCGAAGTGGCGTCGAGCCGCAGCTCGCCCTCGCGCAGGCTCACCCCATTGCCGCTCAGGCGCAGCTTGCCGTGCACCGCATAGGCTGCGAGGGTCGCTTCCTCGGCACTGCCGGGAAGGGCGAAGCCGAGCCAGTCCAGGGTCTCGCGCAAGGATTGTCCGGTGAGGGCGATCTCGCCCAGCCAGCGGAGCTCGCCGGCGACCGGGGCCAGGGTACCGCCGAGGCGCAGATCCGCGCCGCCGGGAAGACGTCCCGTGAGTTCGTCCACGACCAGTGCGCCTTCGGCGTCCACCCGCAATTTCAGCCGGAGCTGGCGCACCGGACTGCCGCCGAGTTGCAGCGCGCCGATCCGCAGATCGAGGCTGCCGGCGACCTCATAGGGCGGCGCCGGCAGGCTGTCGCGCCAAGCCGCGAGAGCTGCGAAGGACAGCGGCAGTTCGAGCCGATTGGCCTCGAATCTGGCTTCGACGACCGGTCTCGGGCCCGGCCGATACCGCAGTTCACCGACCAGCTGCTGGTCGCCCAGCTTCAGTTCGAGCTCGCTCAGGAGCAGATCCTGCGCCCGGCTCTCGAGCTTGCCCAGAAGACGGATCGGCCGCGGCATGGCCGGCAGTTCCGGCGGCAGCCGATCGAGCATGGCCGAGACCGCCTCGACCAGCCCCTCGGGCTCGGCCGCCACCAGCTCGAACGCTCCGCTGGCACGCAGTGTGCCGTCGCGGGCGGCGAGCGTGCCCGCATAGCGCATCTTGGCGAAGCGGCCACCGACGCCGAGCTGTGCGCGAAGCAGCAGGCGCAACGGCCGTTCCGGCTGCAGGGCGCCGCCCTCCAGTCGGAAGGTGAGCGGAGCCTTGAGGGTCCGGCCGCGCCCTTCGAGGATGAAACCGCCCCCCGGCATGGCCGCGAGCAGGGCGTTGATGCCCGAAATCGGGACCGGTCGACTCCTCTGCGACTGCGTGAAGGCGAGGCTGCCGTCCAGTACCTCGACGCTGCGCAGTACAAGGCCCGCGGTGCGCTTCGGCCGGCTGCCGAGAAGGGCGAGGAGCGCCTGCTCGGGCCCGCTTCGGACGTCGAGGCTGGGCCGCACCAGCCGCATCCGTGCCACTTCGAAACGGCCGCGCAGCAGGGCGCCGATGGCAAGCTCCATATCGACCCGATCGAGACGGGCGGCGAAAGGCGCCGAACCGGTCTTTCCACCGCCCAGCCGGGCGCGCGCGAAACTCAGGGTGGGACGCGGCAGCAGCGAGAACTCGATCGCCCCCTCGACCTCCAGCGGATGACCGGTCTGGGCAATGGCGATACGGTTGAGAAGAGCGCGCGCCGCCTCGTCGTCGATCAGCCGCGGCAGCAGCAGCAGACCGCCGAGAGCGAGGACCAGGAGTAGGGCGAGGCTCGCGAGAATGAGGCGCACGTTCGGTCCGGAAACTACGGGGCGGATAGGACCTTCGGCCGGTCGTCCGGCGCGCCAGCTATAGGAGCTCGCAACCGTCGCGGCAATGCACCGGCGGCGGCGCCCCCGGCTCAGCGGGCGCGGGGATGGGCCTGTTCGTAGAGTGCCAGCAGGCGGGAACTGTCGACCGCCGTGTATCCCTGGGTGGTAGACAGGCTGGCATGGCCGAGCAGTTCCTGGATCACCCGCAGATCGGCCCCCGCGGCCAGCAGATGGGTGGCGAAGCTGTGCCGCAGCGCATGCGGTGTGGCACTGTCCGGCAGCCCCAGACCGACCCGCAGGTTGCGCACCCGCTTCCTGACCACACTGGGATCGAGGCGGCCGCCCCGCACCCCGCGAAACAGGGGCCCGTCATGCGAGAGCCGATACGGGCAGGCCTCGACATAGGCGGCCAGCGCCGCGGCCACCGCCGGCAGCACCGGAACCTCGCGCTCCCGTCCGCCCTTGCCCCGCACCCGAAGGCTGCGCAGACCGGCCGGATCGGCACCGAGAGCGGCACGATCGAGGGCGAGCGCCTCGCCGATGCGCAGGCCACATCCGTAAAGGAGCAACAGCAGCGCGTAGTCGCGCAGCAGCACCCAGGCGGGGGCCGCCTCCTGCCGCGCCGCATCGGTCAGCGACAACGCCTGCTCCGGTTCCAGCGGCCGCGGCAGCGGCCGTCGCGGCGGCGGCATGCGCAGTGCCGCAAGCGCCGGATTGTGGATTCCGTGGCGGCGGTCGACATGACGGAAGAAGCCGCGCACCGCGGCCAGCGCCCGGGCCGTCGAGCTGCGCGCCAGACCATGGCCGTGGCGCCGGGCCAGCCAGGCCCGGAAATCGGCCACCCGCAGGGCGCGCAGATCGGAGACCCCGGGCGGTCCACCCAGATGCTCGGCGAGAAAGGCGAAGAAGGCGGCGAGATCGGTCTCGTAGGCGGTGACCGTGCGGGCCGCCATGTGCTTTTCGTGCCGCAGCCAACGGCGGTAGCTTTCGACCAGCGGCACCAGATCGGCGGCGATGGCGGAAAACAGCGCCCGGGGCTCGCCTTTTGTCATGGCGCGCATCATGCTAAGCAGCCCTCCGTTGTCAATCCGCGTCCCGGCAATTCCCATCGAGGTCTTCGATCCCGCCCCATGAGCGATGCCCCGGTACCGGTGCTGGTGCCCGTCCCCGTCGATGCGCCCTTCGACTATCGCTGGACCCTGCCCGATCCACCCCTGCCGGGCAGCTATGTCGAGGTTCCCTTTGGCGCCCGGCGGCTGGTGGGCGTGGTCTGGGACCGGCCGCCCGCGCGACGCAGCCCACCTGCGCGCCTGCGCGCCGTCGAGCGCCGCATCGAACTGCCGCCCCTGCCGGCGCCGCTGCGGCGGCTGCTCGAGGAGACCGCCCGCGAGACCCTGGCCCCCCTCGGTGCGCTGCTCAAACTCGCCCTCAGCGTGCCGGCGGCTTTCGCGCCCGAGCCCCAGCGGCTCGGCTACCGTCTCACGGCGGGAGAGCCGCCGGCCCGCCTGACCGCGGCCCGCCGCCGGGTGCTGGAGGCGCTGGAGCCCGGCCGGATCCTGCCCGCCGCCGAGATCGCACGGTGCGCCGGGGTCGGCGCCGGGGTGATCCGGGCGATGGCCGATGCCGGACTGCTGGAGGCGGCGCCCCTGCCGGCGGCGGCGGCTCCGGCTCCCGATCCCGAGCGGACGGGCCACGCCCTTTCCCCCGCCCAGGACGAGGCGGCGGCCCGGCTCCGGCAGCTCGTGCAGGAGGGCGGTTTCACCACCGTCCTGCTCGAAGGGGTGCCCGGTTCGGGCAAGACCGAGGTCTATTTCGAGGCCGTGGCCGAAGCGCTGGGCGCGGGCCGGCGGGTGCTGGTGCTGCTGCCGGAGATCGCGCTGAGCGCCCAGTGGCTGGCCCGGTTCGAAGCCCGCTTCGGCGCTCCGCCCGCGGTCTGGCATTCGGCGCTGACGGCGGTGCAGCGGCGGCGTCTCTGGCGACGGATCGCCGAGGGCCGGGAACCGGTGGTGGTGGGCGCACGTTCCGCCCTGTTCCTGCCGCTCGCGGAACTCGGTCTGGTGATCGTCGACGAGGAGCAGGATGCCAGCTTCAAGCAGGACGAGGGCGTAGTCTATGATGCGCGCCCGGCGGCGCTGGCCCGAGCCCGGCTCGAGAGCTGTCCGCTGCTGCTGGTGAGTGCCACGCCTTCGGTGGAAACCGCATACCGGGCCGGAGCGGTGCCCGGTTTCCCCCCTCCGCAGCCTCCCTGGCAGCATCTGGTGCTGCCCGCCCGCCATGGCGGCGCGGCCCTGCCCGAAGTGCATCTCGTCGATCTGCGACGTGAGCGGCCGCCACCGGCGAGCTGGCTGTCGCCGCCCTTGAGGCGGGCCATCAGCGAATGTCTGAAGGCGGGCGAGCAGACCCTTCTGTTTCTCAATCGCCGGGGCTATGCGCCGCTCACCCTGTGTCGCGCCTGCGGCCACCGGCTGCGCTGCCCCAACTGTTCGGCCTGGCTGGTCACCCATCGCCTGAGACGGCGCCTGCAATGCCATCATTGCGGCTGGAACCGTCCGGAGCCGGAACATTGCCCGCATTGCGGCACGGTCGATGCGCTGGTCGCCTCGGGACCCGGCGTCGAGCGGATCGCCGAGGAGGTGGCGCACCTCTTTCCCGAGGCCCGTCTGCGGATCGTCACCAGCGACACGGTCAGAACCTCGGCTCAGGCGATCGCCCTGGTCGAGGCGGTCACCGGCGGCGAGATCGATATCCTGGTCGGCACCCAGATCCTGGCCAAGGGACATCATTTTCCCTCCCTGACCCTGGTCGGGGTGGTGGACGCCGATCTCGGGCTCGCCGGGGGCGATCTGCGGGCCGCCGAGCGGACCTTCCAGCTTCTCTACCAGGTGGCGGGGCGTGCCGGACGTGAGCAGCGGCCGGGCCGTGTCCTGATCCAGACCCATCTGCCCGGGCATCCGGTGATGCAGGCCCTGGCGCGCGGCGACCGGGCGGGCTTTCTGGAGAGCGAGCTCATGGAACGGGAAGCCTCCGGCATGCCGCCCTTTGGCCGCCTCGCCGCCCTGGTCCTCTCGGGGCGCGACGCCGAACAGGTACGCCGCGAGGCCCGCCGTCTCGCCCGCAACGCACCCGAAGCGGAAGGGCTCACCATCCTCGGTCCGGCGCCCGCCCCGCTGACCCTGCTGCGGGGGCGCTATCGCGAGCGCTTCCTGATCAAGGCGGCCCCCGATCTCGACCTTCCCGAATGCCTGCGCCAGTGGCTCGGCAGGGTGCGTCTGCCCGGCTCGGTACGGTTGCGGGTCGATGTCGACCCCCAGAGCTTTCTCTAGGCCCGTTACGAGCACGATCCCGAGGGAGGCCCCGCTTGCGTCTGCGCATCACCAGCTGGAACGCCAATTCGATCCGCATCCGCGAATCCGCCCTGCGCCGCATCGCCGGGGAGATCGCGCCAGATGTCCTCTGCCTGCAGGAGACCAAGGTCGCGGACGAGAAGTTCCCCCGCACGCTCGCCGAAGAGCTGGGCTACCCGCACATCTTCCTGCACGGCCAGAAGGCCTACAACGGAGTCGCCGTGCTCTCCCGCCTGCCACTCGAGGACTGCGAGGGGATCCACTGGTGCGGCGTCGACCACTGCCGGCACATCCGCTGTGTTCTCCCCGGCGGCATCGAGCTGCACAATCTCTACATCCCGGCCGGCGGCGACATCCCCGATCCCGAGCGAAACCCGAAATTCCGCCACAAGCTCGAGATGCTGGAGGAGCTCACCGCCTGGTTCGCCGGCCGCCGGGAGGACGGCGCGAAGCTCGTGCTGCTCGGCGATCTCAACATCGCCCCGCTGGAAACTGATGTCTGGAACCACCGCGCACTTCTGAAGGTGGTCTCCCATACGCCGGTCGAGGTGGAAGCGCTCGGGCGCCTGCAGCGCTCCTGCGACTTCGTCGATGCGGTGCGTCGCATCATCCCGCCCGAGCGGAAGCTGTTCACCTGGTGGTCCTATCGGGCGCGGGACTGGTCGAAGTCCGATCGCGGCCGCCGGCTCGATCACATCTGGCTGTCGCCGGCGCTGGCGCCCGCGCTGGCGGATGCCCATGTGCGGCGCGATGCCCGCGGCTGGGAAGCTCCCTCCGACCATGTGCCGGTGACCGTCGATCTCGAACTGTGAGCCGGCTCAGGCCGTGCGCCGCGCCAGCAGACCGGGCGCGAGGGCGAAGAGAATGATTCCGGCGCCCGCCAGATCGCTCAGCAGCCCGGGCTTGATGAGGACGAGTGCGGCGAGGCCGAGCGCCCCGCGCTGCCACAGCAGCAGCGGCCGGGTCACATACCCCGTGAGGGTCGCCGCGAGGCAGATCACGCCGACGAAGGAGGTGGCCGCGGCGAGCAGGATCTCGCCGGCCGTTCCTTCCATCAGCAGGGCCGGCCCGTAGACGAACATGAAGGGAACCACGTAGCCGGTGAGGCCGAGCTTCACCGCGGTGAGGCCGGTGTCCCAGAGATTGGCGCCGGAGATGCCGTTGGCCGCGTAGACGGCGAGTGCCACCGGCGGGGTGATGGAGGAGAGAATGGCGAAATAGAGGGCGAACAGATGGGCGCCCTCGGTCACCACGCCGAGCTTGACGAGGGCCGGCACCAGCAGCGCCACCTGCATGATGTAGGCGGGCGATGTGGGCATGCCCATGCCCAGCACGATGCCTGCCACCATGGTCAGCAGGAGCGCCAGCAACAGGGTGTTCTGGGCGACCGAAACCACGAGGCTGGTGAAGGTGATGCCGAGGCCGGTCAAGGTGATGACGCCGATCACGATGCCCGCACAGCCGCAGGCGAGGGCCACGCTCAGCGCGTTGCGGGCACCCGAGATCAGCGCCTCCCCGAGGTTTCCGAGATTGACATGCTGGCGCGTGGAACGTCTCAGGAGCGCCGCCGGAAACACCGAGGCGATGCCGGTGAGCGCCGCGAAGGGCGCACTCCAGCCGGCCAGCAGCATGCCGATGATGACGAACAGGGGCAGGGAAAGATGGCCGCGCTCGCGGAGCACCTCCGAAAGCCGCGGCAGCTCCTCCCGCGGCAGGCCGCGAAGGCCGGTACGCCGGGCCTCGAAATGGATCGCCGCGAAGAGTGCGGTGTAATAGAGCAGCGCCGGCAGCAGCGCCCAGATCGTGACCTGCAGGTAGGGGACACCGAGGAACTCGGCCATGATGAACGCGGCGGCGCCCATGATCGGTGGCATGAGCTGGCCGCCGGTGGAGGCCACCGCCTCGACCGCACCGGCGAAGGCCGGTCGGTAGCCGAGACGGCGCATCAGCGGAATGGTGAAGGTGCCGGTGGTCATCACATTGGCCACCGCACTGCCCGAGACGGTGCCGAAAAGTCCGGAGGTGACGCATGCCACCTTGGCCGGCCCGCCGGTACTGTGGCCGGTGATCGCAAGGGCGAAGTCCATGAACAGGCGTCCCGTTCCGGTGCGTTCCACCAGTGCACCGAACAGGATGAACAGCATCACGTAGGTGGCCGAAACGCTCGTTGGGATGCCGTAGATGCCCTCGGTGGAGATGTAGAGCTGCTCCATCAGCACCGGCGGATCGCTCCTGGCCACGAACACGGCGTAGAGCAGGAAGACGACCGCCGTCAGGGGCAGCGCGGGGCCGAGCGCGCGCCGGGTGGCCTCCAGCAGGAGCAGGAGGATGATGACGCCGAACACCCAGTCCGCCGTTCGCAGATCGTCGACGTAGATGAAGCGGTCGTAGATGTAGTCGAGGCTGACAATGGGGTAGGCGGAGGCGGCGAACGCGAGGAGTGCGAACAGCAGGGAAACCGGGCCCGGCTTTTCGAGCTCGCCGCCCTCGCGCGCCGGCATGATCAGAAAGGCCAGTACCAGTGCGAAGCCGAGATGGGTCGCACGCAGCACCAGCGCATCCGGCGCTCCGAAATAGCCCACATAGAGGTGGAAGATCGCCATCGCCAGGCCGATCATGCGAACGGCCTGGCGCACGGCGTCCGAGAAGGTCACGCCGCTTCTCGCTGCCGGAAGATCGCGGTCAGAGGGCGCCCTTTTCCTCGTAGAAGGCCTTGGCGCCCGGATGGAAGGGCACGCCGATGTCGCGCGCCATGCCGCGGATGTCGAGCCCCTGGATGGCCTTGGCCACCGCCGCCAGATCGTCGAGGTTGGCAGCGATCGCGGCCAGGGTCTTCTTCACCAGATCGGCATCGAGATCGCAGCGTGCGATCAGATGGGTGGCATAGCCGATGGTCGGCACCTCGGCGTCCTGCCCGGGATAGCTGCCGGCCGGGATGAAGATCCGCTTGTAGCCGGGGTTGAGCTTCTGCATGCGGGCGAGCCCGTCATCGTCGATCGGCACCATGGTGATGGCCCGGGCGCTGGCGAGATCCATGATCGCACCCGCCGGCACCGTGGTGCCGAGGGTGAAGACCTGGGCATTGCCGTCCTTCATCAGGTTGACGCTGTCGGTGTAGGAACCGAAGCTCACCTGGGCGAGATCATCGTAGGTCATCCCGTAGGCCTGGAGCAGATGACGGGTGATGGCCTCGCCGGTGTTTCCCTTGGGCTGGGTAGTCAGCGCCTTGCCCCGGATATCCGCCGGGGTCGCGATCCCCGCATCGGCGAGAGCGACGATCTGGAAATACTGCGGGTAGAGGGTCGCGAGGTTGCAGACGTTCTCGGCCCGGGCCTTGAACGGCGGTTTGCCGTTGATGGCATCGACGGTGGAGACCGAGTTGGCGAAGCCCATCTGGGCCTTGCCCGCCTCGACCGCCTTGACGTTGGCGATCCCGGCGCCCGGCAGCACCTGCACGGAGGTGCCGGGCACCGCCGCCTCGATGATGTTCTTCATGGCGCCACCGAGCGGATACCAGGATCCGCCCTGGGGACCGGTCATCAGTTTCAGGGTCTGGGCCGAAGCGCCGCCCGTGCCGCCCAGCAGGAGCGCAGCGGCGATCAGCAGAAACCTTTTCCGCATCGCTTTTCCTCCCCCGATACGTTCGGTCTGCATCCCGTTTCTAGCACGGGGAGGCGGGCCTCGTCATCGCCTCCGGCGGCGGTCGGAGGGTCAGGCCTTGCCCTTCCAGGGCACGGCCACGGTCTCGATCCAGCGCATCAGCAGATCGAACACATAGGCGATGAGGCCGATGATGATGATGCCGAGGATCACCACATCGGTGACCAGGAACTCGGCCGCCGACAGCACCATGAAGCCGAGGCCGGCCGAGGCGGCGACCATCTCGGCCGCCACCAGGGTGGTCCAGCCGAAGCCGATGCCGATGCGCATGCCGGTCAGGATCTCCGGCAGAGCGGCGGGGACGATGACATGCCAGATCACCTGGCGGCGGGAGGCCCCCATCGAGTAGGCGGCGTGGATCTGCTCGATCGCCACCGAGCGCACCCCGGCCCGCGCCGCCAGGGCCATCGGCGCGAAGCAGGCGAGATAAATGAGGACGATCTTCTGCATCTCGTCGATGCCGAACCAGATGATCGTCAGCGGCAGATAGGCGAGCGGCGGGATCGGCCGGTAGAATTCGATCGGCGGGTCGAAGATGCCGCGGATGATGCGGTTGATGCCCATGCCGATGCCGATCGGGATGGCGGTCAGCGCGGCCATGAAGAAGGCGCCGAACACCCGCACCAGGCTGGCCCAGGTATGCTCCCACAGGCTGGCGCCGCCGAATCCCTCGTCGAGGATCCGGAAAAAGCGGGTGACGATGGCCCCGGGTCCGGGCAGGAACAGCGGCTTGATCAGTCCGGCGCTGGTCACCGCCCACCAGCCGAGGAACAGGCAGACCACGGTGATCACGCTGATATGGACGCTGCGGCCGGTGCCCGGCGCGCCGTAGGCCTCTCCGGGCGCCGCCGGCGGCTCGCGGAACAGCCGGTCCATCAGGCCCGGTCGATCAAAGGGCAGCGCCATCGCCTTCCTCCGCCAGCTCCACCAGCCGCTCGTCGCTGTAGATGATGTCCAGCACCTTCTCGCGCATGGCGATGAAATCCGGATCGGACTTCACCTTGCGGGCATTGCCGGTTTCGAAGTAACGGCGGTAGAAGTCGAGCTCGTAGGTCTCGCGGATGCGCCCCGGCCGCGGCGACATCACGACGAGGCGGGTGGCCATGAACAGGGCTTCCTCGACGCTGTGGGTAATGAAGAAGATCATCTTGTTGGTTTCCCGCCAGATCTTGAGGATCAGCTCCTGCATGGTCTCGCGGGTGAGAGCGTCGAGTGCGCCCAGGGGCTCGTCCATGAGCAGCATCGCGGGGTCGCTGGTCAGCGCCCGGGCCAGACCGACCCGCTGCTGCATGCCTCCCGAAAGCTGGTAGACCTTGTGGTTCTCGAAGCCGCCGAGACCGACCAGTTCGAGGTTGGCCCTGGCGATCTCCAGCCGCCTGGCGCGGCCCATGCCCTGCAGCCGCAGCCCGAAGGCCACATTGTCGATGACGTTGAGCCAGGGCAGCAGGGCGTGCTTCTGGAAGACCACGCCGCGGTCACGACCCGGCCCGCGAATGGGCCTGCCATCGAGGGTGACACGGCCGGCGGTGGGCTGGATGAAGCCGGCCAGAACATTGAGGAAGGTGGTCTTGCCGCAACCCGAGGCGCCGAGCGCCACCACGAAATCCCCGGTCTCCACGGTCAGCGAGACCTTTTCCAGGGCGTGCACCCCCGAGCCGCCGGGACCCGGATAGACCACCGTCACATCCACTGCTTCGAGCCGCGGCATCGCCCCCCCGTTCGAATGCCGCGGGGCGGCCCGACCGGGGGCCGCCCCGCCTCCTCGTCGAGCCTATTTGCGAAGCTCGAGAGCCATCTCGACGTAGCGCGGCGTGACGAACTTGCCGTAGTCCGGCTGCACCTCGTCGAGCTTGCCCTGGTCCTTGAGGAACTGCGCGGTGTAGAGCAGCGCCTTGGCGGCATTGCCGTCCTTGCCGCCGCCCAGCCATTTCGGCGAGGCCTGTTCCTCGAGGGTCGGGAACTTGTAGAGCGCGAGCACGCCCGGCACGTCGTCGGGATTGCCGCCCACGAGGCTGACGATCGCCTTCACCTGCTCCGAATCCGGCGTCCAGGCGTCCGGATTGCTGCGATACTCCTCGTTGGCGCGATCCATGATGTCGACGAAGCGGGCCATGAACTCGGGATTGGCCTCGGCGAAGTCGCGCATCACCACCATCCCGTCGAAGGTGGCCTTGCCGGTCTTCTCGGTGATCTCACCCGAGGTGATCATCACCTTGCCGGTCTTCTTGATCCGCCCCAGCGCCGGATCCCAGACGAAGGCGGCATCGATGTCGCCCCGCTCCCAGGCAGCGGCGATCTGGTTGGGCTGCATGTTGAGAATGGTCAGATCCTTGGGATCGATGCCCCACATCTCCAGCGCCACAAGGGTGTGGAAGTGGGTGGTGGAGACGAACGGCACGCCCAGCTTCTTGCCCTTGAGGGTTTCGGGATTGGCGGGATCGATCCCGGAGCCGTTGCGCACCACCATGGCCTCGGCGGAGGCGATGTCCTCCTGGATGAAGAAGAGCTGCATGTCGACGCCACGGCTGACGCCGGCCGCGATCGGGCTGGAGCCGGCCAGCGAGATGTCGACCTGGCCCGAGGCCATGGCGTTGATGACCTTGGCGCCGCTGTCGAACTTGACCCAGCGGATCGAGGCGCCGGTTTCCTTCTCGAAGGTGCCGCGGGCGATCGCCACTTTCCATGGATTGTAGACGAGCTGGTAACCGACGGTCACCTCGAGCGCATTGGCCGCCCCTGCGGCCATGCTGCCGACGGCGAACATCGCCGCGGCCACGATCAGGCTTCTGCGGACCATCTTCCTGGCCTCCCTCCGGTTGCACGCCTCTGACGGACGCATGGCCATCATGGCAGCGCGGATGGATCTGTAAAGTCTGCTCGGGAAGAGACGCCTTCTGCCAGAAACTCGACGAGGATGCGGGAAACGTCGGAGCCCAGCCGGTATTCCACGGGCGCCGAACCCTGTCCGCGGAGCCGCTCCAGCACCTCGCTCAGGCGGGCCGGCTCGGGGCAAAGGGTGATCGGAAAGCGCCCTGCCAGGGCTTCGAGGAACGCCCTCTGGTCGTTGCTCGGATGGGCGGCGGTGGTCGGTCCGCGGCGGGGCACGGCGATGATCCGGCAGCCGGCGCGCATCGCCTCGCCCAGAAGCCCCATGCCGCCATGGGTGATCAGCAGCGGCCGCCGGCCGAGCATCTCCTGCAGCTCGGCATGGGGCAGGAAGCGCCGCCAGGCGAGCCGGCGTGGCCGAACCGCACCGCTGCCGATCTGCGCGAGGCCTTCCAGTTCGAGCCTCGCGGCGGCGCGGTCCGCAGCCTCCACCAGCGCGTCGAAACCGCCGCGTGCGGTACCGACGGTGACCAGGATCACAGCAGCAGACCCCGGGCCAGCACGGCGCGGGGGAAGCGGGCCAGTTTCTGCGGCCACTGGACGATGAACAGATCGGCGAAGGGATAGGCGAGGCGGCCGGTGAGCGAAGGTTCGAGGGTGCCGCCGGTTTCGATGAAAACGACGCGCGCGCCGCACAGTCTGGCCCAGATCAGGGTGGGCAGGGCCACATCGGCGCCGGTGGAGATCACCAGTCCCGGCCGCTCCCGCAGAACCACGATCAGGGCCTGGAAGACATTGAGGAGAAGGCGCAGCGGCGAGCGCCGCGGATGGCAGAGATGGTAGGTTCGCCGGGCGGTCGGATCGGGCGTCCGCGGGCTGCGGTAGGTCACGTGGAAGCAGTCGAGAAAGACGATTCCTCCGAGCGCCCGCATCAGCTCCGCGTAATGGCCCCCCGGCGAATAGGCGAGGCAGGTTCGCCGCGGCTCGGTCCAGAGCGTCGTTCCGGTCACCATCGCACGAGGTCCCGTCCATGGGCGGCCCGCGCCAGCCTTCCCCGCCGGTCGCATATACACGGCTTAATGCAAAAGGAATTATTCTTAACAGCTGCACGGATTCGGAA
>CAYYZI010000011.1:0-16135 GCA_964475675.1 uncultured Geminicoccaceae bacterium | reverse complement strand
GCAGGCCGCGCAGGCTGCCGCCCTCGCCCGCTACGCCCTCGATCAGGATGCGGCCCTGCGCGAGCGCAGGCTGTCGCGGCTCGAGGCGCCGGCCCCGCTGTTCGCCGCCGCTTCCTTTCCCGGAACACCCGACGACACGCGACATTGACCTATTCCCCCCGGCACTCTAATTTGCGGTATCGCTGACATTCCTGGGAACGTTGGAGGAACCGACCGTCGACCGGCCGGTCGACGCATCGGGCTTGCGATCGTTCGCTGCATGACCCGGGAGTACCCTCTTGATCGCAACGCGTGAATTTTCGAGACTTTTCGACCTCGGCGAGCTGAGCTCGGGCGATGTCGCCTTCGAGGTCGCGGCCGACCCCGACGAGCGCAGTGCGGTGGCCCGCAGGCTCGACCTTCTGCAGCTCGACGAGCTGATCGCCAAGGGCACCGTGGCGGTGGCCAGCGGCGGCGTGATCCGTGTGCGCGGGGCGCTGCAGGCCCGCCTCAGCCAGCGCTGCGTGGTGACGCTGGAGCCGGTCGCGGCCGAACTCGATGCCGAGTTCGACCGGCTGTTCCTGCGCAGCGGCTCGCTCGGCGCCGAGGTCGTCATCGACCCCGAGGAAGAGGAACCGGAGCCGCTGCTGGGCGACATGCTGGATCTCGGCGAGCTGGTCACCGAGGAACTGGCCCTGGCGATTGATCCATATCCGCGCAGTCCCGATGCCGAAAGCTACCTGGCGCGCTATGGAGCCGCCGCGGATGCCGGCGGCAGGGCCGGGCCACTGGCCGAGGCCCTGCGCCGGCTGGGAAAGAACGACTGAGGACCGCTCGCGGTGACAGGCCAGCGAAGCTGCGTTTCGCCCCCGGCCGATCCCTGCCGGGCGCGGTTTCGGATGGGACGATCATGAGCCTCATCATCGCCCTCGATGCGATGGGCGGGGACGACGCACCCGAGATCGTGATCGACGGTGCGGCCAAGGCCCTGCGCCAGAACCCCGGCCTGCGCTTCCTGCTGTTCGGCGACGAACAGCAGGTGGCACCGTTGCTGAGCCGACATCCGGCGCTGGCCGCCGCCACCGAGCTGCGCCACACGGCCGAGGCCATCTCGCCCGATGCCAAGCCCAGCCAGGCGCTGCGCCAGGGACGGCGGAGCAGCATGCGGCTGGCCATCGATGCGGTCAAGGAAGGCGAGGCGGCGGCCGCGGTGTCGGCCGGCAACACCGGCGCCCTGATGGCGATGGCCAAATACGTGCTGAAGACCCTGCCCGGCGTCGACCGGCCGGCCATCGCCGCATTGCTGCCCACCCGCCGGGAGCCGGTGGTGATGCTCGATCTCGGGGCCAACATCGATTGCGGCCCCGAGCATCTGTTCCAGTTCGCGGTGATGGGCGAGGTCTATGCCCGCGCGGTCCTCAACATCGACAAGCCGAGCGTCGGCATCCTCAATGTCGGCACCGAGGAGGTCAAGGGCGACAGCGTCGTGCGGGCGGCGGCGGCGCTCATTCGCGACAGCGGTCTGGCGATCGACTATTCCGGCTTCGTCGAAGGCAGCAACGTCGCCGAGGGCCGGGTCCATGTGGTGGTCACCGACGGCTTCACCGGCAATGTCGCGCTCAAGATCACCGAGGGCACGGCGCGCCTGTTCAGTGCCGCCCTGCGCCAGGCCTTCCGTTCGGACTGGCGGGCGCGTCTGGGCTATCTGCTGGCCCGCCCCGCCCTCGCCCGCATGCGCGAACGTTTCGATCCCCGCCTCTACAACGGTGCCATGTTCCTGGGCCTCAACGGGGTGGTGGTGAAAAGCCACGGCGGCACCGATGCGGTGGGCTTCGCGGCGGCCATCGCCGCCGCCATCCAGCTCGTCGAGCAGGGTACCAACGAGCGCATCATCGCCGAAATGAACGCCGTCGGCACGGGAGCCGGCAGGGTCGGCAGCCGCAAGGTGGCCGCCTCGTGAGTTCCTGCGTGCGGGCGGTGGTCAGCGGGGTCGGCGCGCGCCTGCCCGAGCGGATCGTCACCAATGACGAGCTGTCGGAACGGGTCGACACCTCCGATACATGGATCCGCGAGCGCACCGGCATCCGCCAGAGACATATCGCCGCCGAGGGCGAGCTGACCTCGGATCTGGCAGTCGCCGCCGCCCGCCAGGCCCTGGAGCGGGCCGGACGCCGGCCCGAGGATGTCGATCTGCTGCTGGTTGCGACATCCACCCCCGACCACACCTTTCCGGCCACCGCCACCGCCGTGCAGCGCAAGCTCGGCATCGGGCCGGCGATGGCCTTCGACATGCAGGCGGTGTGTGCCGGCTATGTCTACGCGCTGACCATGGCCGAGGCGCTGCTGCGCTGTGGCCGCGCCCGCCGGGCGCTGGTGATCGGGGCCGAGACCTTCTCGCGCATCCTCGACTGGGAGGACCGCGCCACCTGCGTCCTGTTCGGCGACGGCGCCGGGGCGCTTCTGCTCGAGGCCGAGGAGGGCACGGGTACCATGCTGGATCGCGGCATCCTCGCCGCCACCCTGTCCGCCGACGGCCGCCATTACGAGCATCTCTACGTCGATGGTGGCCCCTCCTCGACCGGCACCGTCGGGCATCTGCGGATGAACGGCCGGGAGGTGTTCCGCCATGCGGTGGCGGTGCTGGTTTCCAGCGCCCGCCGGGCCTGTGCCGATCTCGGCATCACCCCCGCCGAGATCGACTGGTTCGTGCCCCATCAGGCCAACCGGCGGATCATCGAGGCGGTGGCCAGACGGCTCGAAATCCCGGCCGAGCGGGTGGTGATGACCGTCGACCGCCATGCCAACACCTCCGCCGCCTCCATTCCGCTGGCCCTGGAAAGCGCCTGGAGCGAGGGCCGGTTGCGGCCGGGCGATCTGGTGCTGGCCTCGGCGATCGGCGGCGGCTTCGCTTGGGGATCGCTGCTGCTGCGCTGGTAGATTTTCCGCACCGGTCTCGTCTATTGACGCCCAAGCCGATGATCCCTAACCTTTTCCGCCGCATGAAAAGGCAGGGGAGGAACGGTCCGATGGCGGGCAAAACGGTGACGCGGGCCCAGCTCGCGGAGGCCGTCTACCAGCAGGTGGGACTGTCGCGCAGCGAGTCGGCGGAGCTGGTCGATGCGATTCTGGAGGAGATCTCGGAATCGCTGGTTCGGGAGGGCACCGTGAAGATCTCGTCCTTCGGCACGTTCCTGGTCCGCGAAAAGGGCCAGCGCATCGGGCGCAATCCCAAGACCGGCGAAGAGGTTCCGATCCTGCCGCGGCGGGTGCTGGTGTTCCGCCCCTCGCAGGCGCTCCGGGCGCGCCTCAACCGCGGCCGCGGCTGAGCGAGCGGTGCCCGCGGCATGACCGAACGCCCAGCCAAGGCCTCGACCGCCTTCCGCACCATCAGCGAGGTGGCCGAGGAGCTCGGCGTGGCCCCGCATGTGCTGCGCTTCTGGGAAAGCAAGTTCACCCAGGTCCGCCCCCTCAAGCGGGGCGGCGGCCGCCGCTACTACCGGCCCGAGGATGTCGAGGTGCTGCGCCAGATCCGGGTGCTGCTCTACGATCAGGGCTACACCATCAAGGGGGCGCAGAAGCTGCTGCGCCAGCGACGCAGCCGCAGCGGCACCGAGGCCGCGGAGGATCCGGCGGCGACGGCGGCCGAGCCCCGGGCGGCGGCTGCGGGCGGTGCGGGGCTGGCGCCGCTGGCCCGCGAACTGCGCGCTCTCGCGGCCGAGCTCCGGCGCGAGCTGGAACGCTGAAACCCCGCATTTCCGCCATTGCCGAGCCTTCGGCGGGCTCCTATATTGCGCCTCGCCTCGGCGGAGCGTAGCGCAGCCTGGTAGCGCATCAGTCTGGGGGACTGGGGGTCGCCGGTTCGAATCCGGCCGCTCCGACCAAACAAATCAAAGACTTGGCAGCAACCCGCTCCCGGACCGATTCGACGATTTCCCCATGCGTGAGCACTCCGGGCGCAGGTTCAGAGCGTGCTGCCGCCATCGACCAGATAGCACTGGCCGGTGATGAAACTCGCCTCGGGACCGGCCAGAAAGGCCACCAGCGGGGCGATTTCCTCGGGCCGGGCGACCCGCCCGAGAGGGATCTGCTCCTCGCGGGCGCGCCATTCGGGGCTCATCGAGGCCAGATCCAGCATCTCGGTATCGACCGGGCCGGGAGCCACCGCGTTGACCAGGATCGACGGCGCGAACTCCTTGGCCCAGGAGCGGGTGAGGTTGATCAGCGCCGCCTTGGTCGCGGCATAGACCGAGAATTCGGCGCGGCCGACGACTCCGAGATCGGAGGCGATGTTGATCACCCTTCCGCCCCCGCGCGCCCGCATCCGCCGGATGGCCTCGCGGCCGCAGAGAAACGCGCCCCGGAGATTGACCGCGACGATGCGGTCGAAATCGGCGGTCGTGGTCTCCAGCAACGGCCGCTCGAGGAGCTGGCCGGCATTGTTGACGAGAATGTCCAGCCGACCGGGTGCGGCATCGGCGAAGGCGAACAGCGCGGCGATGTCGGCTTCCTCGGCGAGATCGCAGCGAAAGGCGGTGGCCTGCACGCCCGCCGCATGCGAGGCCGCCACCACTTCCCGCGCCTCTTCCTCGCGGCGGCGCCAAGTGAACAGCACCCGGGCCCCGCGGCCGGCGAGCTCCAGGACGATGGCCCGCCCGATCCCCCGCGAGCCGCCGGTGACCAGGGCCGTGCGGCCTGCGAGCGGTCTCATGCCTGGACCTCGCCGCGATCGACATGGATCGCCTGGCCGGTGATGTTGGCGGCCGCCTCGGAGGCGAGGAACAGATAGAGCGAGGCGACATCGGCGGGCCGCATCAGACCGGGGAGCGCCTGGGCCGCGCCGATCTCGGCCAGCAGAACCGCTTCGCTGCGGCCCGAACGGTCGGCCATCCAGCGCAGCGAGGCCATCGCCGCCTCGGTCTCCACCCAGCCCGGGCAGACCGCGTTGACGCGGATGCCGCGTGGCCCGAGTTCGCGCGAGAGACTGCGCACGAGACCGAGGATGGCGTGCTTGGAGGCACAGTAGCCGCCGAATTCGGCGACCCCGATGCGGCCCCAGATGGAGGCGGTGAAGATCACCGAGGCCCCGGGCGCGAGCCGGTCGAGGCAGGCATGGGTGACGGCGAAATGGCCGAACACGTTGACCTCGAGAATGCGCCGGAAGGCCGGCAGAACCTCGCTGTCGCCATCGATCGGAGTCGGCCTCTCGATGCCGGCATTGTTGACCAGCACGTCGAGCCGGCCCAGGGAAGCGGCCATTCGCGCGACCGCCAGCGCATCGGTGATGTCGCATTGCAGGGCCTGCACCTCGGCCCCGGTCTCGGCCGCCAGGCGCTCGGCGACCGCGTGGATTTCGGCGGTTTCGGCCAGCACCCGGGTGACGTAGCCGGCCTCGGCGAAGGCCCGCGCCACCGCCTCGCCGATCCCCCGGCTGGCACCGGTGACGAGCACCGAGCGCCGGCCGTTCACAGCTCGAACTCCCGAGTGAGCGCGGCCACCATGTCGCGGCGGTACTGCTGGGCGATGATGGCCCCCTTTTCGGCGCTCGCCCCGCGCGCCGAGACGAGCGCACCGCTCTCCGGCACCCAGTCCCGACGCGCCGGCCAGGTATCGTAAGGCGGTGCGGGAGCGGGCGGATGGTCGGGAATGCGGTCGGTGCGTACCATCTCCGGATAGTAGTGCATCATCAGCGAGGTCTCGAGCACCGCCGCATGCTCGAGCTCGATGCCGGGAAAGCCCTGCGGAAACAGCGAGGACAGGGTCTCCGCGGTGAGAAAGTCCCAGTGCTGCAGCAGCACCAGGCGGAGATCCGGATCGCCGAGTTCGCGAAAGGCGAGGTCGAGCCCCTCGCTGAGATACCAGCGGTTCTCGTAATTGCCGTCCAGCACGCACAGCCGCCGCACCCCGTGGCGGTGGAACTCGCGCACGATGTCGCGCATCGTCGCGGTCAGCGTGCCGCCGTCGAGGCCGGTGCTGCCGGGAAAGAACGGGCCGCCACCCGAGCGGGTCATCGATTTGTAGCCGTAGCAGAGCGGCGGGGCGACCAGGGCGTCGATCTCCTCGGCGAGCTCGCGGGCAATGGCCAGCGGCAGGAGATAGTCGACCCCGAGCGGCAGATGCGGCCCATGCTGCTCGACCGCGCCGCTCGGCAGGATGAGCAGCGGATTGCGCGCCAGCGCTCGGGCGAACTCCACCCAGGTCATGCGCTCGAGCAGACGGCTGCCGTCTCCCGGCACCGCTCCGGTCATCGCTCGGCCTCCTCGCGCATCATCTGCATGATCCGACGCTCGATCTCGGCATAGTCCGCATGCTCGAGCATCTCCTCCTTGGTGGTGAAGCGCCGCCCCTGCTTGAAGGCGGGCCGGATGATCTCGCGCACCCGTCCCGGCCGCCGCGACAGAAAGACGATGCGGTCCGCCAGATAGACCGCCTCCTCGATGTCGTGGGTGACCAGTACCGCGGTGGTCGGGGTGGTCTCCAGAATGGAGATCAGCAGTTCCTGCATGGCCCAGCGGGTCTGGGCGTCGAGCGCCCCGAAGGGCTCGTCCATGAGCAGGATCTCGGGGGCGTTGGCGAGGGTGCGGGCGATCGCCACCCGCTGCTTCATGCCGCCCGAGAGCTGGCTCGGATAGGCATTCTCGAAGCCCTCGAGGCCGACCAGCCGGATGAAGCGGCGGGCCCGCTCCGCCCGTTCCTCGCGCGGCACCCCGTGCAGCCGCATGCCGTATTCGACATTGGCGCGCACCGTGAGCCAGTCGAAGGAGGTGTAGGCCTGGAATACCATGCCACGGTCGCGGCCGGGCCCGCGGATCTCCCGCTCCCCGAGCAGGATGCGGCCGCTCGTGGGCTTCTCCAGACCGGCGATCATGCGCAGCACCGTCGACTTGCCGCAGCCCGAGGGGCCGAGCAGCACGCAGAGCTCGTTCTCGGCGACCACCAGGTCGACCTCGGAGACCGCCTCGATGGTGCCGGCCTGCCGCGTAGGGTAGCGCTTGCCGACCCGCTCGAGGACGAGGCGGGGGCGTTTCGGTCCGGCTCCGGGGGATGGTCTCGCTGCCGCCATCGCCTCACGCCCGGTGCGTCAGATAGGGAAACAGCAACCGGTGGAGCAGGCGGAACAGGGCGTCGAAGGAGAGGCCGAGGGCACCGATGACGACGATCCCGGCCATGATGTCGTCGGTGTGCAGGAACCGACGTGCCCGCATCATCATCGCTCCGATACCGTCGGTGGAGGCGACGATCTCGGCGATCACCAGATAGGTCCAGGAGACCGCCAGCATCTGGCGCATCGCCGTCACCACATTGGGCGCCACCGCCGGCACCACCACCGTCCACAGGATCTGGCGCTGGCCCGCACCCAGGGTCATCGCGGTCTCCAGCAGCTCGCGGCGCACCTGCTTGGTATGGTCCATGATCAGCGTGGTCAGGAAGAACACCACACCGATGAACAGCAGCGCGAGCTTGGGGCCGTCGCCGGTGCCCAGCCACATCAGCAGAATGGGGATGAAGGAGGGGGCGGGCAGATAGCGCCAGGCCGAGACGAAGGGGTTGAAGAAGGCTTCCGCAGCGTGGAAGGAACCCATCAGCACGCCCAGCGGCACCGCCACCAGGCTGGCGGCCAGGAAACTGACCAGAATGCGATAGACGCTGACCAGCACATCGTAGGCGAAGCCGCGTTCGACGAACAGGCGCCACAGCGCCTCCAGCACCCGCAGCGGCGGCGGCAGCAGGAGTTCGGAAGCGAGCCCGGATCGGACCGTGAACTCCCAGCCGGCGAAGAACAGCACCCAGATCAGGACGCCGAGGCCGATCACCCGGCCGCGCGGCTGCTCCACCAGGAAGGCGATCCAGGGAACGCGCTCTCCGCCGGCCCCCTCGTCACGCGATTCGGCCACCATGCTGTCCCATCTGCTCGATGCCGCCGCCGGCGGTCACCGGAGGATCCCGCCCGCGCTCAGAATTCCTGCCGGTAGCCGGCGGCCACGAGATCGCCCATCAGCGAGCAGTCGGTGCCCTGCTTGGGATCGTGCACCTTCTGCAGGAGGCCGAGCTTGACCCACCATTCGTTGATCAGGGCGATGGTGTCGTAGATCCGGCCGTTGCCCAGACCGATCGGCGGATCACCCGGAAGGACGCCGCAGAAGCGGGCCGATTCATCGAAGGACATCATGTAGATGCCGCCCTCGACATACTTCCCGGTGGTCCCCACCACCGCCTCCACATCGGCCAGCGGCCAGTCGAGATATTCGGCGATGATGCGGTTCGCCTCGGCGGTGTTGGCGCTCCACCAGCCGACCGCTTCCCAGCGGGCGCGCAGCATGGCCAGCGCATCCTCGCGCCGCTCGGTGACGAACTCCCGGTTCATGTAGATGGCATCGGAAAACATGCCGGTTTTCAGGAACTCGGGTTGTGCGGTGTTGGCCACCGAGCGCGCCCCGGGCAGCGCTTCGAGCAGCTTGGAAACCCAGGGCTCGTACATGTAGGCGGCCGCCAGATCTCCCGACAGCATCGGGCCCACCGCCTCGTCGGCATTGAGATTGACCCATTCCACCTGGTCCGGGCCGATGCCCTGCAGCGACAGCCAGTAGCCGACCACCAGCGAGCCGATATAGGCCTGCGGTGCCGCCACCTTCTTGCCCACCAGATCGGCCGGCTCGATGCCCGGCGCCAGCACCACCTGATCGACGCCGTAGGAGGGGTTGGTGGCGGCCACCAGGACCTCGGGCAGGCCCTGCTCGATCGCCACCGGCGTGTAGTCGATGGTGCAGACATAGACATCGAGCTGGCCGGCGGCGAGCATCGCATGGCCGCCGAGCGGATCCTCCAGCACCGTGGTCTCGATCTCGTAGCCGGGTGCCAGGCCCTTCACCCGCGCCAGCTCGTACATGCTGTAGCCGGGCCAGGAAACGCAGACGCCGACCTTGATCCTGGTCGCCGCCTGCGCGGAGCCCGCCGCCAGCGGGACGATGCACATCCCCAGAGCGGCGAGCCATTTGCCGACCGTGTTCATCGCAGCGCCTCCCAACCGGTTCCCCGGCAATGACGAACCATGCCCCGTTTCTGTAGTCAAGTTCAATTTTGAAGTTGGCTTCACCCCGGCGCCGTGCCAAGAAAGGACCGATGATCACGTCGGGATCGGCGACAGGGCATGGATCCGGGGAACGCCGCGGCCAGCCGCGAGCCACTTAGGGAACGGCAGAAGGCGAACCGTCGACGGCGCATCGTCGAGGCCGCCCGTCGGGAGTTCCTGGCCCGCGGCTACAACGCCACCACCATCGAGCAGATCGCCGCGGTCGCCGAGGTTTCACCGGTGACCATCTACAACCATTACGGCACCAAGGGCGGGGTGCTGCTGGCCGTCGTCGCCGACAGCGATCTGCGGCTGATCGCCAAGCTCGAGCGCCTGCAGGAGGCGATGCCGGATTCTCCCTTTGAACTCGCCCTGGCCTTCTCGCGGACCATCAACGAACACGCCTTCTCCTATCTCAACCGCCGCCTGTGGCGGCGCGTGCTGGCCACCGCCATCCTGGAGGCGGATTCGGAGTTCGGCCGCGGCTATGCCGAGCTCGATCGCCGGCTGATCGGCCTCCTGGCAGCGATGTTCGCGCAGCAGCAGGCCTCGGGGCGGATCGCCGCCGATTGCGACTGCGGGGCGCTGGCCGAGGTCGTTTACAATGTGCACCATGCGCGCTTCATTCGGTTCGCGAGCGAGGAGACCATGGCGGAGGAAGTGCGCGACGCGCTGGTCCGCCGCGACCTCGCCCTGGTCATGCGGGCGGTGGCGAGCTGACGGTTCGCGCGGCCGGGAGGACGTCGGTTTCTCGCCGCTGCGCTCCACACGCCGCTGGAGAAGCGGGGCGCGGCAGCGCATCCGCCGCCGCGTTCAGTGGATCAAAAGGCCGCCGTTGGCGTCGAGTTCGGCGCCGGTGACATAGCCGGAAAGATCACTGGCCAGAAACAGGCAGCAGCCGGCGATCTCGCGGGCCTCGCCGGGGCGGCCCAGGGGAATCCCCTCGAGGATCCGTTCGAGCCGCTCCGGCGACAGCTTGCCGGCGGTGATGTCGGTGTCGATGAAGCCCGGGCAGACGGCGTTGACGCGAATACCCTCCGGGGCCAGTTCGCGGGCCATCGCCTTGGTGAGGCCGAGGATCCCGGCCTTGGCCGCGGCGTAATGGGGGCCGCCGAAGACACCGCCGCCGCGCTGCGCCGAGACCGAAGAGATGTTGACGATGGAACCGGTGCGCCGGCGCCGCATCGCCGGTACCACCGCCTGGCTCATGTTCAGCGTGCCGCGCAGATTGACGTCCAGCACCGCATCATAGTCCCCGGGGCGGATCTCCAAGAGCCGCAGCGGCTGGGTGATGCCGGCATTGTTCACCAGCACGTCGATCCCGCCCCAGCGAACGAGGAGCGTTTCCACCACCCGCCGGCAGGCCTCGCCATCGCGCACATCACAGACGAGGCCGAGATGTCCCTCGCCCAGTTCGGCGGCGGCCGCTTCCACCGCCTCCCTTTCCAGATCCAGGAGCGCCAGGGTGGCGCCGTGTTCGGCGAACAGCCGTGCGGTGGCCCTGCCGATGCCGCGGACCGAAGCGGCCCCGGTCACGATCGCGGATCTGCCTTCGAGAAGTCCCATCACCTGCGCCATCCCCTCCTTCATTCCTCCAGCCAGCCGCGGATGCGCCGCGCCACCGCCTCGACGCCGAGCCCGTAGCGCGCGTGCAGGGTCGGCAATGCGCCGGCATCGAGGAAGGCGTCGGGCAGCGCGATCTGCCGGAAGCGCGGCGCGACCCCCTCGCCCAGCAGCAGTGCCGCCACCGCCTCGCCCAGCCCGCCGATGCGGCTGTGGTTCTCGGCCACCACCACCAGACGCCGGCGGCGGCACTGTTGGAGGATGGTGTCGGCATCGAGCGGCTTGATGGTGGAGAGGTGCAGCACCGCCGCCTCGATGCCTTCTTCTGCGAGCCGCGCGGCGGCATCGAGGGCGCGCATGGTCATGAAGCCGGTGGCGATCACCAGCACATCCTCGCCCTCGCGCAGGAGCCGCGCCCGGCCGATCTCGAAGCGGTAGTCGTAGCGGTCGAGAACCACCGGCACCCGACCGCGCAGAAGCCGCATGTAGACCGGCCCGGGATGGGCGGCGATGGCCGGTACCGCCTGTTCGATCTCGACGGCATCGCAGGGATCGATGATCACCAGACCGGGCATGCCGCGGAAGATGGCGATGTCCTCGGTCGCCTGATGGCTCGGCCCGTAGCCGGTGGTGAGTCCAGGCAGGGCGCAGACCAGCTTCACCGGCAGCCCCTCCTCGGCCACCGCCAGACAGAGGAAATCGTAGGCGCGCCGCGAGGCGAACACCGCATAGGTGGTGGCGAACGGCAGGAAGCCCTCGCGGGCGAAGCCGGCGGCGGCTCCGATCAGCGCCTGTTCGGCCATCCCCATCTGATAGAAACGCTCGGGAAAGGCCTCGGCGAAGACGTGCAGATCGGTGTATCTGGCGAGATCGGCGGTGAGTCCGACGATCTCCTCCCGCTCGCGCGCGAGCTTCACCAGCGCATGGCCGAAGGGTGCCTCGCGGGTCTCGCGCCCCTCGGCATCGAGCGAGGCGATCATCGCCGCGGTGGTGCGCCGCGGCGCTGCGCCCGATTCCCTCCCCCCGCTCATTCCGGCCTCGCCTCCTCCAGTGCGGCCAGCGCCCGTTCCCATTCCTCCGGCGCGACGCGGACGAAATGGGTGATCTCGCGCCGTTCCAGGAAGGGCACCCCGCGGCACATGCGGGTGTCGCAGACGATCACCCGCGGCCGCGGCTCCGAGAGCGCGCGGGCCTCGTCGAAGGCGGTCACCAGCGCCGCGATGTCGTTGCCGTCCACCCGCTGCGCGTGCCAGCCGAAGGCCCGCCATTTTTCCTCGACGGGTTCCGCCGAGAGCACCTCCCGCGACCGCCCGTCGGCCTGCTGGTTATTGAAATCGACGATGCAGATCAGCCGCTCCAGACGGTGATGGGCGGCGGCCATCGCCGCCTCCCAGGTGGCCCCTTCCTCGAGCTCGCCGTCGGACATGAGGTTGTAGACGAAGGCGGGATTGCGCCTGTGGCGCAGCGCCAGCGCCATCCCCACCGCGATCGGCAGGCCGTGGCCCAGCGAACCGCCGGTGATCTCCATGCCGGGGGTGTGGGAGGCCATGCCCGACATGGGCAGTCGGCTGTCGTCGCAGCCATAGGTCGGGATCTCCTCCTCGGGCAGGATGCCGGCCTCGATCAGCGCCGCATAGAGGGCGATCGCATAATGGCCGATCGAAAGCAGGAAGCGGTCGCGCCCCTCCCAGGCCGGATCGTCCGGGCGGTAGCGGAGCGCGTGGAACCAGGCCACCGCCAACACATCGGCCACTCCCAGCGCCTGGCCGATATAGCCCTGCCCCTGCACCGCCGCCATGCGCAAGGCGTTGCGGCGGATCTCCCAGGCGCGCCGCTCGAGGCTGACATTGGCGCGCGGCCGGATGCCGTCCGGTTCCATGCGGTGCCCGCTGCCTCCCCCGAATCCCGATCGATCGGGAAATCACCGCTAGGAGACGGCATCGCCGGCGTCAAGCTCAAGCGGGCGGAAGGGGCCGACCGTCGATCGCCAACGGGGGGCCTTCCTCTCGTCGCCGCACGCCTCCGGCGCTATAGTCGCGCCGGCAACAGGGGCGGGAAACGGGATGGAGCGAAAGACGCGAACCGCGATCCGCAGACGCAAGCTCGCCGACGAGGTCGAGGAGCGGCTGCTCGCCCTCATTCGCGGTGAAGGGCTGCGCCCCGGCGATCCGCTGCCTTCCGAACGCGAGCTGATGGCCCGCTACGGGGTTGGACGGCCCGCCATCCGCGAGGCCATGCAGCGGCTGGAGCGCATGGGGCTCGTGGAGATCCGCCATGGCGAGCGGGCCCGCATCGCCGCTCCCTCGATCCATCAGGCGATGGAGCAGGTAGGCGAGACCATGCGCCATCTGCTGGCCCACTCGCCGGCCAGTCTCGAACATCTCAAGGAGGTTCGCGCCACCTTCGAAAAGGAGACCGCGCGCATCGCCGCCGCCCGCCGCAGCGACGCCCAGCTCGCCGCGCTCTACGAGATCCTGCGCGCCCAGGAAGAGGCCCGTCACGAGCCGGAGCGGTTCCTCGCCCTCGACGGTGCGCTGCATCGCGAGATCGCGGCCATTTCCGGCAACCCGATCTTCCCGGCGGTGGTCGAGGCGGTATTCGGCTGGCTGTCGCGCTATCATCTGCGGCTGGTGCGGGTGCGCGGCGCCGAATTCCTGACCCTCGAGGAGCATCGCGCGATCCTCGATGCCATCGCCGCCGGCGATGGCGAACGGGCGGCCGCCGCCATGCACGCCCATCTGATGCGGGCCAACGCCCTCTACCGCCATTTCGAGGAACGCGAGAACGCAACCGTCTGAGCCGCGCGGTCGGGACGGACGGCCCGTCTTGCCGGTCGCGGCGAGCTGGTATAATCAGTAGACAACCGACCGAAGTCGGAGATCGGGGATGGCATCTTCCGCTGGCGGGCAGCTCCCGCAGGCGATCCTGCTTTACGGCACGGAAGAACCGCCGGTGGCCTTGGAGAGCATGGCCGTCGGGCCCCTTTCCTTCGGTCTCGCCGGGCATGCCGTGCGCTATCTCTGCTGGCACGGCCGGGAGGTGGTGCGCGGCATCGATTTCGTGGTCCGGGACGAGAACTGGGGCACCTACCCGGTCACCATCACCGGGCACCGGCGCGAGCAGGAAGGGGACCGGCTGCGGCTGGAGTTCGAGGCGACCATCGAAGGCGGAGCCCTTTCCTACCGGCTGGAGATCGAGACCGAGGCTGCGGGGCGTCTCCGCTGTTCGGCCACGGCCACCGCCGCCACCGATTTCGCCACCAACCGCACCGGCTTCGTGCTCCTCCATCCCATCGAAGGGGTGGCCGGCGCCAGAGCCGAGGTCACCCATTCCGACGGCAGCGTCGAGCAGGGCCGGTTTCCGCGCCGTGTCGCCCCGGCGCAGCCCTTCTTCGACATCCGGGCGATCCGCCACGCCCCCGCGCCCGGTCTCGAGCTCGAATGCCGCTTTGCTGGCGAGGTGTTCGAGATGGAGGACCAGCGCAACTGGTCGGACGCTTCCTTCAAGAGCTACTGCCGGCCGCTGTCCCTGCCCTTCCCCTATCGGATCGCCGCGGGGGAGCAGGTCACCCAAGAGATCGAGCTGAGCCTGGCCGGAAGGAGCACGCCGCCGGCCCGGCGATCGCGGCCACATCTCGAGCTCGGCGCCGAGACCGGGGAGAGGATGCCGGCTCTGGCACTGGCGTTCGAGCCGGGCTGGGAGCCGCCCACGGCCGCCCTCGGCCCGCTGCGGGCGGTGGGCGCCAATTCCCTGCTCGCCCGCATCGATCTGCGGGGAGACTGGAAGGAGCAGCTCGCGACGACCGCCCGCAGCGCGGCTGATCTCGCCCTGCCGGTCGAGTTCGAGCTGGTCAGCCCCGATACCAGAGATGCGCGCGGAGCCCTGGCTGCCTTCGCCGCGGCGCTCGAGCATTCGGCGCTGGCACCCGCTTCCCTGATCGCACTTCCCGCCGCCTATCTGCGCAGCTACCAGCCCTCGGGACCGTGGCCCGAGGGGATCCCTCCCGAGGAGCTGCAGAACACGGTGCGGGAGCTGTTCCCGACGGTGCCGACCGGCGCCGGCATGCTCACCAACTTCACCGAGTTCAACCGGCATCCGCCGCAGCCGCCCTTCGATTTCGCCACCCATGCCAACTGCGCCATCGTCCATGCCGCCGACGACCTCTCGGTGATGGAAACCCTCGAATGCCTGCCGCATGTCTTCGCCAGTGCCCGCGCACGGATCGGCGATGCCGGCTATCGCCTGGGTCTCCTGTCGATCGGTGCCCGCAGCAATCCCTACGGTGCCGGCACCGCCGCCAATCCGGAGCAGCGCCGGGTGGCCATGGCCCGGCGGGATCCCCGCCAGCGCGGCCTGTTCGGGGCCGCCTATGCCATCGGCCTGCTGGCACGGACCGAGGGCTTCGCCATCGACCGGCTGGCACTGGCCGCAACGGCCGGCCCGTTCGGCTGCATCCACCGCCCGCAGGACGGCGCCAGTCCCGGCTACGACGAGCTGGCGGACGGTTCCGCGCCGCTTTTCTACCCGCTCTACCATGCGCTGCGCTTTCTGGCCGGCGCCGGCGGCTGGCCGCGGCTCGCCTGCCGGGTCGCGGATGGCGAGGGCGTCGCGGCCCTCGCCTGGCGGGAGGAACGCGGCATCGCCGTCTGCCTCGCCAATCTCGGCGAGCGCGAGGTGGAGGTCGCGCTGCCCGCATGCACCGGCCCCGAATCCGCCGGCGAAGTGCGCATTCTCGATGCGAGCACCGCCGGGGCCGCGATCGCCGATCCCGACTGGTCGGCGGGTTCTTCGCAGCCCGCCGGCGACAGCATCCTGCTCGGACCTTACGCCGTGGCGCGGCTCGACCGGCGGGCGGAGTGACGGCGGTGCCCGCGCGCGTGCACGCCACATATCTGCTGGAGACCGGCATCGATCCCCGGCGTGCCGCCGCGATCATCGCCGGCGAGCAGTCGAGCGGCACCTTCGTCGCCGTGCCGGGCGAAACGGAGGCGCTGCGCGAGCGCTGCGGCGCCCGGATCGAACGGCTCGAGGTCCTGGGCGAGAGCGAGCACCCGGCATTGCCCGGCAGCACCCCCGCCGCCGATGGCCGCTACCGGCGGTGCCGACTCGAGCTTTCCTGGCCGCTCGACAATTTCGGCACATCCTTGCCCAATCTGGTGGCGACGGTGGCCGGCAATCTCTACGAGCTGCGGGAAGTGTCCGGGCTGCGGCTGCTCGATCTGTCGCTGCCGCCGGCCTTCGCCGGGAAGTACCCGGGACCGCAGTTTTCGATCCCCGGTACCCGCCGGCTCGCCGATGTCCACGACCGGCCGCTGATCGGCACCATCATCAAGCCCTCGGTGGGGCTGTCGCCCGAAGCCACGGCCGAGCTCGTGGACCGTCTGTGCGCGGGCGGGATCGACTTCATCAAGGATGACGAGCTCCAGGCCGACGGCCCGCACTGCCCGTTCGAGGCGCGGGCGAGGGCCGTCTTGGAGGTGATCGAGCGCCACGCCCAGCGGCTCGGCCGCAGGGTGCTCTATGCCT
>CAYYZI010000010.1:0-16872 GCA_964475675.1 uncultured Geminicoccaceae bacterium | reverse complement strand
ACGAAGCCCGCCGGATCGCCCATGGTCACCGGGGTGCCGTCGCGGATGATCGCCGAGCTGTGGAAGGCCGGCACCATGACGTAGCGCACGCCGCCCTCGAGAATGGCGCCGCCGGTGTTCATCGGCTGCAGCTTTTCCACCCCCTGGCCGCCTACCCACATGCAGATCTCGTACTGGGCGATCACCGTCGCCCCGTATTTGGTGGCCAGACGTGCAGTATCGCCGAGATGATCCTCGTGCCCGTGGGTGACGACGATGGCGTCGACCCGCGATAGCCCCTCTTCGTAGCCCTGCGGGAACTTCGGGTTGCCGGTCCAGAACGGGTCGATCAGGATGCTTTGGCCGGCGAGCTCGATATGAAAGGCGGCATGGCCGAGCCAGGTGAGCTTCATGGTCGCTTCTCCCTCGTGCGCGGAGGCTGCAAGATCTCGCCGGCGATCATCGATCGCCCGGCCGGCGGCGGCAAGAGTGGGCAGGCGCCGATGCCGCGCCGCACAGCGACCCGCGCTGCGACGCAATATCGCAGACCCCGCCGGGCGCTGCCGCGTCTCCCCCCTCGTGGCCTCGGGATGCGGCGGGAACATTAGCGTATTCGAAATCACCCGACGGGTGAAAACGTTGCTCATACGGCTTGAAGCGCTGCTTGTTGCAGGTCGTGTAACAATCTGTAACACAACGTGAGTAGAGACAGCGGTCGCCGGTGACTAGAGTTTCGCCGGGCCTTGACGGGCGTGGACTGCAAGGCTCGTTCCGTCGGGAAGCAGGAGGACCCCCGGACCCGAGATGTCGGCAGGACGGGGCGCAGAGAACGCCCACGCAGAGCATTGCCGGCGGCACGGTCCGAAACTGACTTGATGATTGCGGGTCGCCCGAGATCGAACGCGGCGGCGGCCGGGTTTGGGACCGACGCCCGCGAAGTCCGGGGTACGGGGAGAGATGGATGACCGATCCGACGCCGACGACGAACCGATCACTGCCCTTTCGCGTCGACGGGTTCGCTACGCTGGTGGATGGCCTCGACTATGCCGCACGCGGCGAAACCGGCTTCAATTTCCACAGCCCGCGCGGGGAACTGCGCACCGTCCTGCCCTATGCCGAACTGCGCGACAACGCCCGACGACTGGCCGAACGGCTGCCGCGAACCGGGCTGGTGCGCGGCGACCGCATCGCCATCATCGCCGAGACCGGGCCCGACTTCGTCACCGCCTTCTTCGCCTGCCAGTATGCCGGGCTGATCCCGGTGCCGCTGCCGCTGGCGGTCAATTTCGGCGGTCGTGAGGCCTATGCCGAGCGGCTGCACGGGATGCTGACGGCGGCCGATGTGCGTCTGGCCATCGCCTCCAGCGAACTGCTGCCGCTGCTGTGCGAGGCCGCCACCGGCACCAATGTGCGCGAGGTCTGCACGGTAGGCGCACTGATGGAACTGCCGCCGGTCGCCCGCCCCTTCGCACCCTTCGGCGCCGATGAGCCCTGCTACATCCAGTACTCCTCGGGCAGCACCAGCTTCCCGCGCGGCGTGCTGGTCACGCAGCGGGCGATCGCCGCCAACGCCCACGCCATCGCCGCCCACGGCCTGGCCCTGCGACCCGACGATCGCTGCGTTTCCTGGCTGCCGCTCTATCACGACATGGGGCTGGTGGGCTGCTGCCTGACCCCGGTGATGAGCCAGATCACCGTCGACTATCTGGAAACCACCGCCTTCGCCCGGCGCCCCCTGGTCTGGCTCAAGCTCTTGAGCGAGCGGCGCGGTACCATCTCCTTCAGCCCCACCTTCGGCTACGAGCTGGCGGCGCGGCGGGCGACCAGCAACAACGGCGTCGACCGTTTCGATCTCGGCGCCTGGCGGGTGGCCGGCATCGGCGGCGAGATGATCCGGGAGAGCGCGCTGCGACGCTTCGCCGAAACCTTCGCCCCGGCGCGCTTCGATCCCCGCGCCTTTCTCGCCAGCTACGGGCTCGCCGAGGCCACCTTGGCGGTGACCTTCGCTCCGCTCGGCGAGGGCGTGAAGGTCGATCGGGTGGCGCGCGGCGAGACCCTAGAGCGCGGGCGCCTCGCGGTGCCCCTGAACGAGGAGGACTCCCGTCCTTCCCGTCATTTCGTCCTCTGCGGCCGGCCCATGCCGGGCTATGCGGTGGAGGTCCGCGACGACGACGGCCGTCTGCTGCCGGAGCGGCGGATCGGCCGGGTGCGCATCAAGGGGCCGAGCCTGATGTCCGGCTACTACCGCAATCCCGAGGCCTCGGCCGACATGCTGACCGCCGATGGCTGGCTGGAGACCGGCGACATGGGCTATCTGGTCGATGGCGAGCTGGTGATCACCGGACGCTCCAAGGATCTGATCATCCTCGGCGGCCGCAACATCTGGCCCCAGGATCTGGAATGGGCGGTCGAGCACATCCCGGGCGTGCGTTCCGGCGATGTCGCCGCCTTTTCGGCGACCGACGAGGAGGAAGGCGAGCGGGTGGTGGTGATCGTCGAATGCCGCCTGACCAAGGCCGAGGATCAGGAGCGTTTCCGGCGCGAGATCCATGCCGTGCTGTCCCGCGTCGCCGGGGTGGATTGCGAGGTCGTTCTGGCGCCGCCGCGGACCCTCACCTACACCACCTCGGGCAAGCTCAGCCGGGCCGCGGCGCGCGCCAAGTATCTCGCCGGCCAGGTGCGCGATGTGGCGGAAACCACCGGACCGGAGCTCGCCCCTGCGGCATGATCCCGCCAGCGTCGAGAGCGGGCCGCCCGATCGGGGAAGGACCGGGATGCGGCGCATCGCCATCACCGGCGCCAGCGGCTTCATCGGCAGGCATCTGGTAAGGGCACTCGAGGGACGGGCCCGGTTGCGCCTGCTCATGCGCCGCCCCGACGCCACGCTCGCCGGCGACGAGGTGGAGATCCTCGAAGGCGCGCTCGAAAGCGAAGCGGCGCTCGTCGAACTGGTGGCCGGCAGCGAGGTCGTGATCCACGCCGCCGGGGCCATCCGCGCCCCCGATCGCGCCCGCTTCGAGGCCATCAACGCCACCGCCACCGCCCGTCTGGCGCGGGCCGCGGCGACCGCCGGCGTCCGCCGCTTCGTGCTGGTTTCCTCCCTCGCCGCCCGTGCACCCGAGGTCTCGGCCTATGCCTGGAGCAAGGCGCGGGCGGAAGAGGAGCTGCGCCGTTTCGCCGGGGCGATGCAGATCGCCATCATCCGCCCGCCCGCGGTCTACGGCCCGGGGGATCGGGCGACCCTCGAGATCTTCCGTGGCCTGGCCCGCGGACGGCTGGTGGTGCCGGCCGCCCGCGAGGGCCGGTTTTCGCTGATCTTCGTCGAGGATCTGGCGGCTCTCCTGGCCCATCTCTGCGAGGCGCCGTGGCCGCCCGGGCTCACCCTCGAACCCGATGACGGCCATCCCGGCGGCTATCGCTGGCAGGACCTGGCGGATCGGGCGGCCGCCGCCACCGGACGGCCGGTGCGTGTCCTGCTGCTGCCACCTGCCGCAGGTCGGCTCGTGGCCTCGACTTCGGAGCTGTTCGCTCGTATCACGGGCAAGGCGCCATTGCTGCCCGCCGACAAGCTCGGCGAGTTCTATCACAGCGACTGGCTCTGCCGGCCCGAGGGTCTGGAAAAGGTCGCCGGCTGGCGGCCCCGGGTGGAATTCGCCGAAGGGCTCGGCAGGACCCTCGCCTGGTACCGGGCGGCGGGCTGGCTGTAGCGGCGGCGTCCCGACGAGAAAGCGGTGGCAGGACCGCATGCAGGAGTTCGGACATGACGACAGGAGATCATGTCTTCGAGCAGGTTTGCCGCCTGCTCGACAAGTACAATCCGGAACGACGTCCACTGCGCGCCGAGACCGACCTCGGCGCCGATCTCAACATCGATTCGGTGGCGGCGATGGACCTCATCATGGAGATCGAGGACCATTTCGATGTCGACATCCCCATCAACCTCGTGGCCGACTTACGGACCGTCGGAGATCTGGTAGAACTGGTTCGCCACCAACTGGAGGATCGCTCCAACTGATGGATATTCTCGACAAGCACGCGGCGCTGGCGGCGCGCCACGAGGAACTGCTCCGGCTCGGTGTCGATCCCTTCGCCGTGCGCCTCGACAGGGTGCTCTCGCCCACCCTGGCGGAGGTCCGGGGGCGCGAGACCATCCTGCTCGGGACCAACAACTATCTCGGCCTGACCTTCGATCCGGCCTGCGTCACCGCCGCCGCCGAGGCCGCCCGCACCCACGGTACCGGCACCACCGGCTCGCGCATCGCCAACGGCACCTACGCCCTCCATCGCGAGCTCGAGGAGGCTTTCGCCCGGTTTCTCGACCGCCGCTCCTGCATCGTCTTCACCACCGGCTATCAGGCCAATCTGGGGATGCTGGTGGGCCTCGCCGGACCGCGCGACGTGATCCTCCTGGATTCCGATTCGCACGCCTCGATCTATGATGGTTGCCGGCTTTCCGGCGCCACGGTGGTGCGCTTCCGCCACAACGATCCCGAGGATCTCGACCGCCGTCTCGCCCGCCTCGAGGGCAAGGGCGAGTGCAAGCTGATCGTCGTCGAGGGCCTCTACAGCATGCTCGGCGATGTGGCGCCGATCCGCGAGTTCGTCGAGGTCAAGAAGCGTCACGGCGCCTGGCTGTTCGTCGACGAGGCCCATTCCTTCGGGGTCTTCGGCGAACATGGCCGCGGCGTGGCCGAGGCCCAGGGAGTCGATCGGGAGGTCGATTTCGTGGCCGGCACCTTCAGCAAGAGCCTCGGCGCGGTGGGCGGCTTCGGGGCTTCCGATCATCCCGGTTTCGACACTCTGCGCTTCTGCTCGCGCCCCTACATGTTCACCGCCTCGCCGAGCCCCTCGACGATGGCCTCGACGCGGGTGGCGCTGGAGCGGATCGCCAGCGATGCCGAGCTGCGAAGGCGTCTCTGGGACAACGCCCACCGCCTCCATCGGGGGCTGTCGGCGATCGGCCTGTCGCTCTGTGCGCCGGCGAGCCCGGTGGTGGCGGTGCGTCTCGCCGACGAGCGCAGCGCGGTGGCCGCCTGGAACCGGCTTCTGGAAAGCGGCATCTATGTCAATCTGGCACTGCCCCCGGGCACCCCGGGCGGGCTCTGCCTGTTGCGCTGCAGCGTCTCGGCCGCCCACACCCCCGCCCAGATCGACGAGGCCTGCGCCCGCTTCGCCCAGGTCGCCGAGGAACTCGATCTCCGCGCCACCGCCTAGAACCGCCCTTCAGCGGATCACCCGCCGACGGTGCAGCCGCCAGCCGAGGGTGGCGGCGGCGAGAATGGGGTGGCGCTTCTGCCAGGGGGTGAGCTCCAGGGGCACGCCGGAATGGCGTTCGATCTTCCAGGCCAGATATTCGGCGCCGCCGCGGAAGGTGAAGGCGGCCTTGAGCAGCCGCAGCACCGAGAGGAGCTTGCCCTGCATCCGCCGCAGCCGCCAGCGCCGCCGGCAGACGGCAGGGCTGACGGAAACCGCCGGCAGCCGCTCGAGAAGCCCGCTCAGGCGGCGGTAGCGCTCCCGGAAATGCTCGACGATCTGGCGCGCCCGCTCGGGTTTCTCGACGCGCAGCTCGGTCCGGTAGCTCTCCAGAAAGGCCCGCTGCCACACCGCCAGGGGATCGGGCCGGTCGCCGACCAGCGGCCGGGCCGCCCGGTAGGTGGTGACGATCGCCTGCACCAGTGCCCGGCGGATCTGCGTCCGCACATCCGGGTCGCGTACCCAGACCAGCCCGGCCGGCTGGGCGAAGCGGGCCCAGAAATAGGGGTTGAAGGTGCACGCGCCGGTCAGCCGCAGGAACTGCGGCAGGCTGACCAGGGCGTATTTGGCGCGCACCCGGCGGCCTTCGAAGGGGGCATCGACATAATAGACGTTGGGCGGCAGCAGGGCGTTCATGAGCCGCGCCAGGGGATGACGGTGCACCGCCCGGTAGCTCTCGGCGATCAGATAGAGATCCACGAGACCGCCTTCGTCGCGGCCGTCGCGATAGCAGCTTCCGTAGAACAGCACGGCGAGGATGCCCGCGCCATGACGCTCGCGGGCGGCGGCCGCCACCGCCTCCACCGGCGGCGGCACCGCTGCCGCCAGCTCCGCCGCCACCATCCCCTCGATGGCGGCCAGTGGCTCACAGCCGGACAAAGCGCAACTGCTCCTCGGCGGTGACCTTCACCGGAAAGCCGGTCTCGGGTGCGTAGATCTCACCATCGACGGTAAAGCGCGAGACCGGCGTGATGTCGAGCCGACGCGCACCGCAGCTTTCGTATTCCGCGGGCAGCGCACGCTTCTCGCCGCCATAGAGGACGCGCGGCGCGTGGCGCAGGAGGCGCGGCGGCGGACAGGCGACGCTGGTGAAGCGGATCGGCTGGCCGTTGACGTTCCAGAACGGGCGGGAGCGCAGCACCAGACGCTCGAGGGTGGTGGCCAGCAGCACCAGCCGCGCCCCGTCGCGCGTCTCGTCTCCGTCGCGCACCACCCGCATCTCCTCGCAGGAGATGCCGGCCGCCTCCAGCCCGCGGAAGGAGATCGTTCCGAGCATCCACAGCAGCGTGAGAACGTGGGAAATCTCGCCGTAGAGGCCGCGGCTGTGCAGCGAGCCGGTACAGAGCCTGATGGCATCGACGATGCCGGCGGCGCCGAAGAACATGCCGCGGATGGCCGGGCGGTCGGAGGCCCAGTCCACCTTCAGCACCGGGCGGGTCACCAGATGGCGTTCGAGGGTACCGGCATCGACCGCTTCCAGGAGCCGGCGCAGCCCGCGCGGGCCGGCATCGCGCAGACCCACATCCGCCGCCGTCATGTTGGCGGTGCCGCGGGGCAGGATCGCCACCGGCGGCGGCGACTGCCAGATGCGATTGGCGAACAGGCCGGTGAGCGCCCGGCTGACGGTACCGTCGCCACCGCTGATCACCAGAAGCTCGATCCCGCGTGCCGCCATCTCCCGCAGCAGCTCGGCCGAATCGGTGCCGTTGTCGATGCGCAGATGGAGAACATCCGCACGGCCGTCCAGCACCCGGTCGAGCTCCCGGGCGCGGCGGCGGTTGCGCCCGCTTCGCGCGTTGCTGAGAATGCCGATGCGCATGGGGCCTACGCGACCTCCAGGGATTGCGGGCGACGCCGGGGCATCTCGGCGCTGACCAGCATGCCGGTGACGACGGCGAGCAGCAGCAGGGGCGACAGCCAGGCGGCCAGCACCGGAGCGAGAAAGCCGCCCTCGCCCAGGGCCAGCGCGAAGCCGCCGAAGATCTGGAAGGCAAAGCCGGTCGCCAGCCCCTTGATGAACAGGGGGGTGATGCCGCCGACCCGGCGGAAACTGCGCAGAAAGCCGAAGGGCAGGATCAGCATCAGGGCCGGCACCAGGCTGCCGGTCAGGCGGTAGTGCAGCCAGGTGCGATGGGCATGGACGGCGCGCATGCCGTAGCCCTCGGCGGCCACCACCCGCACCAGATCGGCGTAGCTCAGCTCCGCCGCCGGGCGGGCCATCAGCGCCACCGCGTCGAGATCGATCTCGGCCGGCCAGAACAGGCGCTCGAGGCGCACCGCCTTCATGCCGCCCACCGGTCGGCGAACCACCGCCTCCAGCTCGATGCCGGCATCCACCAGCCGACCACGCGCCGCGTCGATGCGTTCGATCAGGGTGCTGTCGGGAGCGCGACGGAAGACCACCACATTCTCCAGCTCGCGGCGCTGGGCCGGCTCGGCATCCAGCCGGATCACATCGTCGCCGCTCTGGATCCAGACATAGTTGCGGTCGGCACCGAACCAGGCCTGCTTGAAATCGCCCACCTCCCAGTCGCGCAGCACCTTGGTGGTGGGCGGCACCAGCAACTCGTCATTGGCCAGCTTGAGGCCGATCAGGAGCAGGGCCAGAGGCAGCATGCGCAGGGCCAGTGCGGCCGAGGACAGGCCGCTGCCCCACAGCACCACGATCTCGCGGTGACGGACCAGATCGGCGACCGCGAACAGCCCGGCCAGAAGGGCGGTCAGCGGCAGCATCTCGCGTACCAGCGAGGGCAGCCGCAGGCCGGCATAGGCGAGCATCGCCAACGCCGGGTTGGTGTCCCGCTTGAGGAGATCGTCGCTGGCGTCGATCAGATCGAACAGGAGCCCGAAGGCGGCCACGGCGAAGATCACCACCGCCAGGCGCAGCGCGAAATGCCGCATCAGATAGCGGTTGACCACGGTACTCATGCGGTCCGCGCCTCGTAGCGCCGGCGCAGCCAGGAGGCGAGGTTCTCGAAGGCGCGATCGAGGATCGCACCGCGGGCCGGGTCGGGCACATGGGTGGCGCGCCGCACGAACAGTACCACGCTCAGGAGCACGAACGCGGTGAACGGCAGCCACAGCGTGGTGAAGGTCGAAAACAGCCCGTCATCGGCCAGCGCCTCGCCGGTCTGCAGGATCTGGCTGTAACCGACGATCAGCAGGATGCCGACGATGAAGCCGTAGGAGCGGCGACCGCGCTTGCGGCCCATCGCCAGCGGTACGGCCAGCAGCGGCAGGAAGGGAATCGACAGCGAGCGGACCAGACGGCCGTCGAGTTCGGAGGCGATTTCGGCCGGCCGGATCCCGGGCCGCGACTGGCCGCGCAGCGCGATCAGCTCGTCCAGGGTGAGTTCCCGTTCGTCCTCGCCGCGCGGGCGGAAGCCGATCGGCTGGCTGCCGCGCAGATCGGTGGTGAATTCCCGAAAGCGCATGGTCAGCGCCGCCGGCAGCCGCTCGCTGCGCCCGGCGGTGGCGGCACCCGGAACCACCTGCTGGACACCATCCTCAAGATAGAGCAGCACCGGCTGGGTCGCTCCCTTGACGATGATCCGGCCTTTGACCGCGGAGATGGCGATGGCATCGCCGGTATCACTCTCGGAGTAGAGAAACAGACCCTTGAAATGTTCCTTGTTGGCGTCGAGCTCGCGCACCAGATAGGTCGTCCGCCCGAGGGTAGTGAACACCCCGGGCTCCAGCAGGGTCTGGAAGGAGACGTTGGTCAGCGCGAATACCGCTGCCCGGTAGGCATAGCGGCTGTAGGGCTGGAGATATCCCACCAGCGCCATGTGCAGGGCGATCAGCAGGAACGAGAGCGCCACCAGCGGCCGGGTGTAGCGCCAGAGGCCCACACCGCCCGCCTGCAGAGCGTCGAGCTCGCCCTCCCGGGCCATCCGCGCGGTGGCCATGAACACGCCCAGGAACAGGGCGGCCGGCAGCGCGAAGCCCATGTAATGGGGCACCAGATAGCCCAGCATCTCGAAGATGGCGAACACGCTGCCGCGCCAGCCGACCACCAGATTGACGACGCGGATCGCCCGCTCGGCCAGAAGGGCGATGAGGGCGATGAGGATGATGGCCCCCATCGGCCGCAGCGTCTGGCTCAGGACGTAGCGGCTCAGCACCGTCATGACGCGCTGCCGGTCAGGCAGTCCGCACCCGCCAGCGGCCGCGCCACGACCAGCTCGCGGGCGCAGGTCTCGACCAGCGCCGCGCGGTCGACCAGATAGCGGCGCAGCCGGACATCCAGTCGCCAGCCTCCGGGCTGCCGCCCGATCTCGAACCGCAGGTAGCCACCACGCTTTTCCGCGTCGTCGCTGGCCAGCGAAGCGGAGGGCACGACGAAGCAGGGCACCGGTCCCTCGGCACCCTCGAGCATGCCCTCGTGAAAACGATGTTCGTGCCCGGAAAGGACGAGTTCCGCCCCGGCCCGGCGGATCACCTCGCAGAACGCCGCGCGATCCAGCAGCGCCTTGCGCGGCCGGCTCACCGGCAGCGCCGGATGATGCAGCAGAACGATCCGGAACAGGCCCTCGCCCGCGAGTTCGCGGAGCAGGGCCTCCAGCGCCGCGAGCTGGGCCGTGCCGAGACGGCCGGAGGCGTAGCCCGGAGCACTCGGCACCGCCGTCGACAGGCCGATGATGGCGGCAAAGCCGCGCCGGCGCAGATAGGGAAACGCCGCGGCAGCGGGCTCGTCGCCGCGCATCCAGGCGGCCCAGTACGGCCATCCCCGGTCCGCGGCGCCGGCCACATAGGCGTCATGATTGCCGGGCACCAGGCTGACCCGGTCGGGGGAGCCGAGCTCAGTGAGCCAGGCCGCGGCGCGCGCATATTCCTCGGGCAGCGAGATGTTGATCAGATCGCCGGTGACCAGGACATGGTCGGGGGGCTGCGCCCGCAATTCGTCGCGGATCGCGTCCAGCACCTCGCGGCGGTGCTGGCGGTGGCGTTTGAGGTTCCAGGAAAGCCAGCCGAGCAAGCGCTTGCCGGCGAGCTGGCCGGGCCGGGCCGGCGGCATCGGCGCCAGATGGACATCGCTCAGATGGGCGAAACGGAGGCTGGCCGGAGGTGCGCTCATGCCGCCTCGCGCCGCGCCAGGAGTTCCTCGACGAGCTCGAGATCGGCGGGTTTGTCGACATCCACCGCCGCCTCGGCGAAGGGCAGGACCACCGCCCGGGCGGTGCCGCCGATGCGGCGCGAAGCACGCTGCATCGCCGTCTCCAGGCTCTGCCGCCGCAACAGATAGGCCAGCAGCAGGCCCGGCCCCAACGCCCGGGCGATGCGCCAGGGGCGCTTGCGCTCGGCCTCGACGCGCTGCCAGAAGGCGAGAATGGCGGCGGCATTCGGTCCCGCCAGCAGGAACAGGTTGGCGCCGGAAAAGCCGCCGTCGCGAAAGCGCAGGAAGGTGCGCCGGGTCTGCGGCAGACGTTCGCGGATGGTCGCCTCGGCGACCATCCCGGCCACCAGATCGGCGGGCTCGCGGGCGGCGAGATCGAGAAAGGTTTCGATCATCGACGTTGTGAGCAGCGGGTGATCGGCGGTGGTCACCAGCAGCGGCGCGCCGGTCTCGGCGAACACCGCCGCCACCGACTGCGAGACGCTGGCCGCACAGGCCGCCGGCCGGATCCGCCGCTCGCGCAGCGGCTCGCTCAGGCAGGCCGGCTCCTCGAGCAGGCGGGGATCGGAGACGGCGATGTGGATGGTGCCGATGCGCGGCACCGTACAGAGCGCCTCGACCACCCGGCACAGCATCGGCACGCCGGCGGCCGGAGCCAGGCATTTGTGGCGCACCCCGGCATGGGCGGCCACCGGATCGGCTTCGCCCCGGCGACTGCCTGCGAGAACGAGAGCGGGAATGTCTGCCGTCATGCCAGGCGTTTTTCGAAGATCCGATAGGTCTTGTAGGGATCGCCGCCGATCCCCTCGATCAGCTCGCGGACCGGACGGTTGTCCTCGAGCACCCAGGAAAGCTCGCCGCGCTCGACCCCGCGGCGAGCATGGTAGGCGTGCAGCTGGTCGATCACCAGCAGTGCCAGGGCGGCACCGCGCTGGGTGCCGTGATAGCGCCGCAGCACGCCCATCAGCGGCATGCGCCAGGATCGGACACCGCGTACCTTGAGTCTCCACAGCAATACGGCCCAGCCGAAGGGCAGGACCCGTCCGCCCAACCCCCGAATGGCCTCGTTCAGGTTGGGCAGGGTCACGCACATCGCCGCCGGTTCGCCTTCGACCTCGCCGATGGCGAAGCAGTTGGCATCGACCAGCGGCCGGATACTGTGGGCCATATAGTGCGCCTCGTCCTCGCCGAAAGGAATGAAGCCCCAGTTTTCCGCCCAGGCATCGTTGAAGATCCGGCAGATGGTGGCGATTTCCTCGCGGTAGCGCCGCATGTCCAGGGGCCGCACCCGCAGATCCGGGCGGCGGCGCACCCGCGCCAGCATGCGCGCCACCTTGGGCGGCGGCCAGCTCTTGCCGACGGCGAAATCGTAGGCGATCAGATCCTTGGCCTTGCCGTAGCCGAGCGCTTCGAGCCGCTGGCGGTAGTAGGGCCGGGCATGGCCCATCATCATGTTCGGCCCGGTATCGAAGCCCGCGATCAGAAGCCCGCACTCATCGTTGATCGAGGGGTTGAAGGGCCCCTGGATACGCTCCATGCCTCGCGCCCGCAGATCGTTCTCGGCGGTTTCCAGCAGGGCCGCGAACACCTCCGGATCGTCCTCGGCCTCGAGAAAGCCGAAATGCCCGGTGGCGTCCCGATGCTGCTCGAGATACCGACGATTGATCTGGGCGCTGATGCGGCCGACGCAGCGATCGCCCCGAAAGGCCAGCCAGTAGCGAAGCTCGATGCCGCGCAGAAAGGGATTCTTGCGGGCGTCGAGATGCTGCAGCCGTTCCAGGGTCAGGGGTGCCACCCAATGCGGATCCTCGGCATAGATCGCCTTGGGCATGGTGAGGAAACGGCGCAGGTCGCGCCGCGTCTCGACGGGCCGGATGCGCAGGCTGTTCATGGATGCGGGTCGAGCCTTTCAGGCACTGGCACGACGGCGGCGGGCCTCGGCGAATTCCTCGTCGGCGGCCGACAGACCGGCCACCCAGGGATAGCGCTCCCGTTCCTCGCCGGCGTAGCCGAGATTGAAGGATGTGGGGCTCTTGGGACATTCGGCCGGGAGGTTGTAGAAGGTCCGGAAGGCGTGATCCCAGAGATTGCTGGTGATGCCGTAATTGCCCTGCTCGTTGTGGAAGTGATGGGCGAGATGGCGACGCTTGACGTTGCGCAGCCAGCGCGCCTTGGGCTTGAAGGGCAGATGCTCGACGCAGTGGACGAACTCGTAGAAGGAGAAGATCACGCAGCCGGTGGCGAAGGCGGCGGCGGCACCGGCCTTGCCGGCGACCAGCCAGCCGATCGGCAGGGTGACCAGAGCGATCACCGGCAGGGTGGTGTAAAGGGCGCCGAACAGCACCGCCAGATCGTGCGGGTTCTGGTGATGGTCGTAATGGATGCGCTTCCAGATCTTGGCCGTGTAGGGGCTCCTGTAGAGCAGTCTGGAGTGCAGGATGTAGCGGTGCACGCAATATTCGACCAGCGGATAGAGCAGCACCATGAGCAGGGCGGCGAGGATCGGTCCGCCCGGGCTTTCCGCCCAGCGCACCGTCAGCACCACTCCGCCGAGGGCCAGCAGCAGGTAGATCTGGATGGCATAGTAGGTGAAGTAGGCCCTGACCAGGTCACCGAGGCGCATCTTGTCGAGACGAAAGCGCTTGGCGCTCCAGGGGCCCCATACGAGCGGCATGATCGCTCTCCCGAGATGACACCCGCATATCCGTGTCGCTGCGATCCTAGCTAATCCGCCGGCGCCCCGAGAGCAAGGCGCGCGCCGCCCCGATGCCCACAGGAAGCGCTCAGTCGGCGGTGCCGATGGCCGGCGGCCTCTCCCCCGGTTCCTCGTCGGGCGAGCTCCATTCGCGAATGAGCGCCATCGCCAGGGCCAGCAGGGTGGGGCCGAGGAAAATGCCGAGAAAGCCGAAGGCCGCGGCCCCGCCGATGATCCCCATGAAGGCGATCAGGAAGGGCAGCTTGCTGCCGCGGCTGATCAGGTAGGGGCGGATGAAGTTGTCGGCACCGCTGATCACCAGCACGCCCCAAAGCGCCATGAAGACGCTCCAGCCCAGGCCCTCCACATAGTAGAGCCAGATCGCGGTGGGGATCCACACCAGAGGTGCGCCCACTGGAAACAGGGACAGAATGAAGGTGATGAAACCGAGCAGGAAGGCGGCCGGCACGCCGGCGACCAGGAACCCGGCCACCGCCAGCCCGCCTTGGACGATGGCCGTGCCCACCGTACCGTAGACGATGCCCCGCACCGTGTTCTCGCCGACGGCAAAGAACTGCAGGGCACCGGCGCCGGCGATGCGCTCGCCGGCGGCCCGCAGATAGCGGCCGATGGTCGCACCGTCACGATAGAAGAAGTAGGCAGCCAGCACGCTCATGCTGACCTGCAGAATGGCGGTGCCGGCGGTCAGCCCGCTGGCCAGCAGGAGATCACGCAGGGGCGACAGGAACGGGCGCAGGATCTCCGTCAGCCGGCTGGGATCCTCGACCAGGGCCTGCCAGGAGGCGGCGAGGCTGGCGCCGATGAAGGGAATCTTCGGCAGCCAGGCGGGCGGCGCCGGCGGTCCGTTGGCGAAGGCCAGATTGAGCGCCGCCCACAGGGTGCGGACGTTCTCGGCCAGCCGGGTACCGACCAGCAGCAGCGGCAGCACGAAGGCCGCGGCCAGCAGCAGGGTCATCAGCCCGGCGGCCAGCGACCGGCGCCCGCCCAGCCATCCGGTCAGCCGCACATAGAACGGCCAGGTGGAGATGGTCAGCACCATCGCCCAGAGCAGCGGCGAAAAGAACGGGCGCAGAACCACCACCGAGCCGACCAGCAGCAGCAGGACCACCGCGAACCCGGCTATCTGATCGAGCCGTCCCCCGAGCGAGGGACGCATGGACCGCTTCATCGCATGCTCCGCAGAAACCGGACCGGATCGCGCGCCGGCCACCGGGGGCGGCGGGTTCCGGGCCGCGCGCCACCTTGTCAGCGCCGCAGCGGCGATGCAAGTTCGCGCCGCCTTACTGCAGGGGGAGAGCCATGGGTCTGCCGGCACCGCTCGAAGGACGTCTGCGACTGCCGCTGGTTTGCGCACCGATGTTCCTGGTATCCGGGCCGGAGCTGGTGATCGCCGCCTGCCGCAGCGGCATCCTCGGCACCTTTCCGGCTCTCAACCGCCGCAGCAGCGAGGATTTCGCGGCCTGGCTGGAGGAGATCGAGGAGGCGCTCGCCGAGGACGCGCAGGCCGCCCCCTTCGGCGTCAATCTCATCGTCCATCGCAGCAACCGGCGGCTGGAGGCCGATCTCCGACTGTGCATCGAGCATCGGGTGCCGCTGGTGATCACCTCGCTCGGGGCGGTGCCCGATGTGGTCCGCGAGATCCACGCCTATGGCGGCCTCGTCTTTCACGACATCATCAACCGCCGCCATGCCGAAAAGGCGGCCGAGGCCGGAGTCGACGGGCTGGTGCTGGTCTGCGCCGGCGCCGGCGGCCATGCCGGTACCCTCAACCCCTTCGCCTTCATGGCCGAGGTCCGCCGCCTGTTTTCGGGAACCATCATCCTCGCCGGAGCCCTGTCCACCGGCAGCGACATCCTGGCCGCACGGGCGATGGGGGCCGATCTCGCCTACATGGGCACGCGCTTCATCGCCACCCGCGAGAGCCGGGCGGCGGAGCGCTACAAGCGCATGCTGTGCAGCGCCGGCGCCGGCGACATCCTCTACACCAGCGCCGTCTCCGGCATCGCCGGCAGCTTTCTGCGCCAGAGCCTGGAGGCCGCCGGCATCGATCCCGAGGCGGCCGCCCGCGGCGATCTCGCGGCCGAACTCGAACGCGGCGAACTCAAGGCCTGGCGGGACATCTGGTCGGCCGGCCAGGGCGTGGCGGCGATCGAGGACATCCCGCCGGTGGCGGAGCTGGTGGCCCGCCTCGAGCGGGAGTACCGCGACGCCCGTACGCGGCTCTGCGGTCCCGCCTGAGACCGCCGTTCACATCACCACATTGGCGAACTTGATATCCAGATAGTCCTGGATGCCCTGCCGGCCGTTCTCCCGTCCGAAGCCCGAATGCTTGACCCCGCCGAAGGGCATTTCCGCCGTCGCCGCCACATAGGTGTTGACGCCGACGATGCCCACCTTGAGGGCGTCGATGGTACGCTGGGCGGTGTTCATCGATCTGGTGAAGGTGTAGGCGGCGAGGCCGTAGGGGAGGGCGTTGGCGCGGGCGATCACCTCGTCGAAATCCTCGAAGGAGGTCATCAGGGCGATCGGTCCGAAGGGCTCCTCGCGCATCGCCCGGGCCTCGTCCGGCACATCGTCGAACACCGTGGGCTCGAAGAAGAAGCCGCGATTGAGATCGGCCGGACGGCGCCCGCCGAGGAGCAGCCGGCCGCCATCGGCGATGGTGTCCTGGACCATCTTCTCGACGAATTCGAGGCGGCGGCGGTTGATCAGCGGCCCGACATCGGTCTCGGGATCGAGGCCATGGCCGAGCTTGAGCCTGCGGGTCGCCTCGACGAAATGCTCGACGAAGGCGTCCTTGATGCGCCGGTGGATGAAGAAGCGGGTGGGCGAGACGCAGACCTGGCCCGCATTGCGGCACTTGCCGATCGCCGAGGTGGCCGCCACCGCCGCCACGTCGACATCCTCGTGGACGATCACCGGGGCATGGCCGCCGAGCTCCATCGACAGGCGCTTGACCGTGTCGGCGGAGCGGCGGATCAGATGCTGGCCGACCGGGATCGAGCCGGTGAAGGAGACCTTGCGCACCAGGTCCGAATCCATCACCGTTTCCGAGATTTCCTGGGGCAGGCCGGTCAGCAGGTTGAGCACCCCCGCCGGCACCCCGGCCTCGATGAAGCAGCGCACCAGTTCGGTGACCGCGCCGGTGCCCTCTTCGGCCGGCCGCGCCACCACCGTGCAGCCGGCGGCCAGGGCCGGGGAGATCTTGCGCGCCTGCAGCACCACCGGAAAGTTCCAGGCGGTGAAGGCGGCGACCACGCCCACCGGCTCGTAGCTGACGAAGAAGCGCTGGCCCCGCGTCCGCCCCGCCAGGCTCTCGCCATAGAGGCGGCGGGCCTCGTCGGCGTACCAGTCGATGCATTCGACGGTGGCCTGAATCTCCGCCCGCGCCTGGGCGATCGGCTTGCCGACCTCCAGCGTCAGCCGGTAGGCGACATCCTCCGCCCGCTCGGCGAGCAGGGCGGCGGCGCGCCGGAGAATGGCCGAGCGTTCCCAGGGCGGTACCCGGCTCCAGTCGGCAAAGGCGGCTGCGGCCGCATCGATCGCCGCCAGCGTGTCCTCGCGGCCGGCCTGGGCGATGCTGGTGACCGGGTCCTCGGTGGCCGGGTCGACCACCTCCATGCGGCGGCCGTCGGCCGCCGGTCGCCATTCGCCGCCGATGTAGAGATCGCAGACCAACGAATTGCCCATGCTTGTCCTCCCCCGTCACGGACGGCCCCCGAGGGGCCTCTGCCCCCGGCATAGCGCGCCGGCGGCGGCGAACCAAGGGTGCCCGAACCGGACCCGCAAAAGAGAAACCGCCGGCCCT
>CAYYZI010000009.1:0-17050 GCA_964475675.1 uncultured Geminicoccaceae bacterium | reverse complement strand
CCGGCCAGCGAGGCCACGACGGCGATCGTGCCGCCACCGGATTCGCGCATCCGGGTGTGACCCATGATCAGGCGGAGGCGCTGGCCATCTCGGATCGGGTGATCGTCATGCGCGATGCCGAGATCGCCCAGGCCGGCCCGCCCCGCGAGCTCTACGAGCAGCCGGCCGACCGGTTCGTCGCCGATTTCATCGGCGATGCCAATCTGGTGGCCTGCGAGATCACCGCGGTCAACGGGGAGTATGCCAACGTGCGGCTGGGGGATCTGCCCCTCGAGCTGCCGGCACGGGGCCTGGCGGCGGGCAGGGCGCTGCTCGCGGTGCGGCCGCAGGCAGTGCGACTGCAACCGGCCGAGACCGACGATCCCGGGCTCCTCGGCGAGGTGCTGAAGGCCGCCTATCTGGGCAGCCACATGGAGTATCTGGTGGCCACCCCGGTGGGGGAGCTGTTCGTGATCGATGGCGACGTGGCCACCACCCATCCGCCCGGCAGTCGCGTCGCCATCGGCTTCGCCTCCCAGGGAATCAGTCTGGTGCCGGAAACCGGCTGAAGCCTTCGGGTTTCGTTCCCCGCTATCGTCGCTTCATGCTAGGTTGCGGCGATCCCCGAACCGGGCAGCGGCAGGGAGGCTCGAAAGATGCGCATGCAATGGAGGATTCCGGCGGCGGCCGCGGCCTGGCTGCTGGCGATACCCGTCGCCACCGGGCAGCAGCAGGAGCCGAAGCGCGAGATCACGCAGATCCGCGGCGATCTTTACCGGTTCCAGAACAATTTCCATGTCTCGGTGTTCCTGCTGACCCCGCAGGGCGCCATCTGCACCGATCCCATCGATGCCGGGGCGGCGGCCTGGCTGAAGAAGGCGCTGGCGGAACGTTTCGATACCGCCTGCAGGTATCTGATCTACAGTCACGACCACCGCGATCACATCGCCGGCGGCGAGGTTCTCGGCGAGGGGGCGGTGATCATCGCCCAGACCAACGCCCGGCGGGCGATCCTCGGCGAGAAGCGGCCGACCGCACCGCCCCAGGTGACTTTCGCCGAGGCCATGGACATCGAGCTCGGCGGCAAGCGGGTCGAGCTGCGCTACGTCGGCCGCAACCACTCGGACAATTCGATCGTCATGCGCTTTCCCGAGGAGAGGGCGCTGTTCGCGGTCGATTTCATCCCGGTGCGGGCGGTGGCCTTCCGCGATCTGCCGGACGCCTGGATCCCCGACTGGATCGATTCCCTGAAGCGGGTGGAGGCGATGGATTTCGAGATCCTCGTTCCGGGTCACGGTCCGCTCGGCAGCAGGGCCGATGTCACCGCTTTCCGGCAATACATGGAGGATCTCCATGCGGCGGTGCTGGCCGAGGTTCGCGCCGGCACGCCTCTGGAGGATGCGAAGACCGGGATCCGGCTGGAAGCGTATGCGGATTGGGGCCGCTACGACGACTGGCTGCCTCTCAACATCGAGGGCATGTACCGTCGCATCCAGCTCCACCGCCGCCCCAACTGAGCGCGGCGAAGCCACCTCACATGGCCATGCCACCGTCGATGATGTGGCAATGGCCGGTGGTGTAGCTGCTCTCGTCCGAGGCCAGATAGACCGCCAGCCAGGCGATCTCCTCGGGGGTGCCGAGCCGGCCCATCGGCTGGCGGGCGACGAAGGCCGCGCGGGCCTGCTCGTAATCGCCGCTGGCCCTGAGCCGTTCCTGCAGCGAGGGGCTGTCCACGGTGCCCGGGCAGATCGCGTTGCAGCGGATGCCCTGATCGATGAAATCCACCGCCACCGCCTTGGTGAGACCGATCACCGCCGCCTTGGTGGCGCTGTAGACGCAGCGCAGCGGGACGGCCTTCACGCTCGAGGCCACCGAGCTCATGTTGATGATGGAGCCGCCGCCGCGGGCGATCATGGCCGGCAGGAAGGCCCGGATCATGCGGTACATGGAGCGCACGTTGAGATCGAAGGAGAACTGCCAGTCCTCCTCCTCGCAATCCATGATCGTGCCGTGATGCACGTAGCCGGCGCAGTTGAAGAGCACGTCGATGCCGCCGTGGCGGGCGGCGAAATCGGCGATGGCCGCGCCGTCGAGCACATCGAGCCGCTCACACAGACAGCCGGCGAGGCCGGCCAGCTTGTCGGCATCGACATCGGTGGCGATCACCTCCGCCCCCTCGCGGGCGAAGAGCTCGGCCGTGGCGCGACCGATGCCCTGGCCGGCAGCGGTGATCACCGCCTTCTTGCCCTCGAGCCTCCCCATTCCCGTTCTCCTCCTTCGCTCGCTTCTGCTCTCTCCGGCGGTGGACCCGCCTAGCCGGCGGCGGCCCCGCCTTCCCCCTCTGCCGCAACCCGCACCAGAACGAAGGTGACATTGTCCCGGGCGGTTCCGGCAAGAACGCGCTCCAGCAGCCGGTCGGCCGCCTCCTCCATGCTCGGAGCCGCCAATGCCGCCAGGATCTCGGCATCCCCGAGCTCGCCGGTGAGCCCGTCACTGCACAGGATGAATATGTCGCCGGGCAGGGCGCGCCCGGCCAGCTCGTCGAGGAACAGCTCCTCATCGACCCCGACCGCCCGGGTCAGCCGGCTGGCCAGCGGATGGCGCCGCGCCTGCTCGTCATCGAGCTCGCCGCGCCGTACCAGTGCGGCGGCCAGATTGTGGTCGGTGGTCAGCCATTCGAGCCGCCCCTCGCGCAGCCGCCCGCAGCGGCTGTCCCCGGCCCACAGCACGCGAAAGCGGCGCGGTTCGAGAAGCAGAACGACGATGGTGCTGCCGCTCGGGCCGAAGCTCACCAGCTCCTCGCGCAGATCGCGATGCACCCGGGCAATGGCCTGCTCGACCGCCGCCTTGAGGTCGCGACCGGCGAGCCCGGAGGGCAGGGCGGCCAAGGCCTCGGTCAGGCGCCGGCTGGCGAGCTCGCCGCGCAGCAACCCGCCCATCCCGTCGGCGACCGCGAACAGGCCGAGTTCGGGGCGGCACAGCCAGCTGTCCTCGTTGTGGGCGCGCAGATGGCCGACATGGCTGCGGGCCGCCACCTCGAGCGCGCGCGGGGCGGCGGCCCGGCAAACGGTCTCTTCCGGTTCTCTCATCCTCGCCACGGTCCGGGTCGGCCTATCGCTGCTACCACATGCGTTCGGCCAGCTTGTGCCGCTCCTCGAGCTCGTCGCGCATCCCCACCAGCTCGCCGATCGGGATGTCCTCCACCGCCACCACCCCGATCACCCGGCCATTCTCGGTGACCGGCAGATGCTTGTAGCAGAACTCGTCCATCCGCCGCACCGCCTCCTTGACCGGAGCATCGGCGTCGATGGTGTCGGGCGAGCGGGTCATCACCTCGGCGACGGGGGTCCGGTCGGGATCCCTGTCGGCAGCGATCACCCGGGTCAGCAGGTCGCGTTCGGTGAAGATGCCGACCAGGCTGTCGCCCTCGAGAATGACGATGCTGCCGCAGACATGCTCGGCCATGCGCTTGGCGGCCTCGCGCACGGTCATCTCGGGCGAGCCGGCGACGACGGTGTCGCGGCTCAGGATTTCGCGGACGGGTCTCTCCGGCATGATGTTCTCCTCCCGGGCTCGACGGGCGCAGCGGCCGGCGATCCGACCCCCTTGCCCCTCTACCAAAGATGGGGCGCCGCCGCCAGAGATGCCATGTCCCCGATCATGCCTGCGACACTGCCGGCCGGGCGGCGGTCTCGATCCGCAGGATCTCCCCCCGATGCAGGTGATAGAAGGCATCCTGCGGCTGATCGAAGCCGTAGCTGGCGGACAGCGGCAGACCGAGATAGGCCGCCCGCAGCGCCCGGCCGAGGCCGCCATGGGAGACGGCGATCAGACGGCTGCCCGCGGGCAATCCGGCCAGCCAGCGCCGGGCGCGGTCGTAGAGCTGGTCGGGGCTCTCCCCGCCCTCGGGCGGTGGATCGGCGAAACGGGTGCGCAGCCGCTGCTGCCAGCGTTCGGGATCGCGGGCGGCGATCTCCGCCGCGGTCAGCCCGTCCCAGGCACCCCAGCTGATTTCCCGCAGCAGCGGCTCGTGGGCGATCTCCGCCGCCTCGCAGCCGCAGATCTCGGCGATCACCACCGCCGTCTGCCAGGCCCGCCCGAGCGGGCTGGAGACGATGCGAAAGCCGGGCAGGCCGTGGCCGAGCAGCTCGCGCAGACGCGCCCCGCAGGCCCGGGCCTGGGCGATGCCCTCGAGGGTCAGCGGCGAGTCCCGCCAGCCCTGCATCCGGCCCTCGCGGTTCCACACCGTCTCGCCATGGCGGAGGAGAAAGATTTCGACGTCCTGCATGCTTCTGCTCAACCGACCGGCTGCGGTCCGAACAGATAGGGATGGGCGAGCAGCACCGCGGCATAGAGCACCAGCGCCCCGGCCGTGCGCAGCCAGCCGATTTCGGCCAGTTCCAGCTTCTGGCGTCCCTGGAGAATGGCCAGAAACGGCAGATTGGAGCTGCGCTGCAGATAGACCCCCCAGCCGGGCTGCGAATCCTGGATGTGCCGCCGGTCGATCATGGTCGAGCCCAGGGCGGCGGTGAGCACCAGACTGCCGAACAGGATGAGCGCGGCGAGATGGCCGGTGGCCAGGATGTGCAGGCTGCCCCACAGGATCACCGACCAGAGCAGGGGGTGGCGGGTGATCCGCTGGATGCCCTGGACCGGCTCGGCGGCGTAGATGTCGGGCTGCTGTCCGGCGGCGGTGGGATTGGGTGCGGTGAAGGCGCAGACCAGCAGCAGGAAGGCGAAGGGCATCAGCAGCACCGCCAGCAGGCGCAGCGGCGCCGCCGGCTCCCACAGCTCGAGGAAGGGCGCCTGGTCGTAGGCGCGGATCAGCCAGATCAAGGCAACCAGGGCGATCACCGAGAACACCGCCCGGTAGCCGTTGGCACCGAGCTTGTCGATCAGTGCCCCGCGCAGCGGCGTGCTGGCGATGCCGAGATGGGTGGCGACGAAGAACACCGCCGCCAGAAACAGATTGTCCATCCTCATCTCCCTGCGGCGACACGGCGCTGCACCGACGCCGTGCGGCCCGGGCGGCGCACCTTACACGCCGGCAGATGGCGAAGAAAGTCCGCAATCGCCCGCCGGTGGCGCCTCAGCGGGAACGCGGTGGCCGCCGTCCGGGACGGCCGGCGGGGCGCAGGCTGGGCCGGAGCGGCAGCGGTCTCGGCAGCACCAGCCGCCGCGCCGGCGGTACCGTGGGTTCGCCGCCAACGAACAGCAGTTCCAGCGGATCGGCCCCCAGCCAGTAACAGAGCTCGGCCGGATGGCCGATCCGCCAGACCGCGAGATCGGCCCTCTTTCCCACCTCCAGGCTGCCGCGATCGGCGCCGAGGCCGAGGGCGCGGGCGGCATGGACGGTCATGCCGCGAACCGCTTCCACCGGCCGCAGGCCGAACAGCATGCAGGCCATGTTGAGGGCGGTAAGCGGCGACAAGAGCGGCGAGGAGCCGGGATTGGCATCGGTGGCCACGGCCATCGCCACGCCCATCCGGCGAAACAGCTCGACCGGCGGGCGGCGGGTCTCGCGCAGGAAGTAGAAGGCGCCCGGCAGCAGCACCGCCACGGTACCGGCTTCGGCCATCGCCCGCACCCCGGCCTCGCCGGTGTATTCGAGATGGTCCGCCGACAGGGCGCCGAAGGCGGCGGCCAGCTCCGCCCCGCCGCCGTCTTCGAGCTGATCGGCATGGAGCCGAAGGGGCAGTCGCCGTGCCCGCGCCGCCTCGAACAGGCGCGACACCTCTTCCCTCGTGAAGGCGATCCCCTCCAGAAAGGCATCGACCATGTCGACGAGCCCTTCGGCGATCGCCTGTTCCAGCATCTCGCCGGCCACCAGATCGACATAGGCGGCGCGGTCGGTGGCGAATTCCGGGGGCAGGGCATGGAGGCCCAGGAAGGTGGTGACCACGCTGACCGGCAGCTCGCGGCCGAGCTCGCGGGCGACCCGCAGCATCCGCAGCTCGGTTTCGGTCTCGAGGCCGTAGCCGGACTTGATCTCGACGGTGGTGACGCCCTCGCGCATCAGGTTGCGCAGCCGGTCGCGGCCTTCCTCCAGCAGGGTCTCGGCGGATGCCGCCCGGGTCGCCCGCACGGTGGCCATGATGCCGCCCCCGGCTTCGGCGACCTCGGCATAGGAAGCGCCTTCCAGCCGCTGCTCGAATTCCTCCACCCGGCTGCCGGCGAACAGCAGATGGGTGTGGCAGTCGATCAGCCCGGGCGTCACCCAGGCGCCCTGGAGATCGAGCACATGGCGGGCCTGGTGGGCGGGCAGCCGGTCGGCCGGGCCCAGCCAGGCGATCTGCCCGTCCTGCACGGCAATCGCCGCATCGCGCAGCATCCCCCAGCCCGTCTCCCCCTCGGACAGGGTGACCAGATGGAGGTTGCGCAGCAGCCGATCCCAGATCATCCTCGGCCTCCGGGGCTGTATCGGACCTCGCGGGAGCAATCTAGCCGGTGGAGCCGATCAGGAAAGGTGCCATTCCGCGTTTGCTCGCCGGGCGGCATGCGTGGCGACGCACGGTCGCTGTGAGACGGCGAAGGGCAGCACGAGGAGGGAGCGTTGACGGGAGCGAGCAGAAGGCGTGCACCGGCCAGTCTGGCCGGCCTGTCCCTGCGGGATCTCGAATATGTGGTGGCGGTCGCCGAGCATCGCCATTTCGGCCGGGCCGCCGAGGCCTGTGCGGTGTCCCAGCCGGCGCTTTCCGCCCAGATCCGCAAGACCGAGGAGCTGCTCGGGGTGGTGCTGTTCGAGCGCGGCCGTCGCGGCGTCACCATCACCGGCCACGGCCGGGCGCTCATTGCCCAGGCGCGCCGCATCCTCGCCGAAGGCCATCGCCTGTTCACCCTCGCGCGCAGCCAGCAGGGCGGGCTCGCCGGTCCCCTGGCGCTGGCCGCCATCGAGACCCTGGGCCCCTATCTCTTTCCCCACATCCTGCGTCCCCTGCGGGAACAGTACGGGACGCTGGATCTGTCGCTGCACGAGGGACGCACCGCCCAGCTTTTGGAGCTGCTGGCCGAAGGCGAACTCGATCTGGTGCTGCTTTCCCTGCCCGTGCATCGCACCGGGCTCACCGCCGCCCCGCTCTTTTTCGAGCCCTTCCTGTTCCTGCACGCGCCGGACGAGCCGCTGGCGCGGCGACGGCCGCTGGCGCTCGCCGATCTCGCCTCCGAGCGCTTTCTGCTGCTCGAGGAGGGGCATTGCCTGCGGGGTCAGGCGCTGGCGCTGTGCGGTCTCAGCCACGGCACCGGCCGGCGCCATGCCGCCAGTCTCGAGACCCTGCGCCACATGGTGGCCGTGGGTGCCGGCTATTCGGTGATCCCGGCACTCGCCGCCAGCCCCGATCCGCGCCTCGAGGGGCTGGTGCGCTGCACCCCTTTCGACGATCCGACGGTGGGTCGGGAGATCGCGCTTCTGTGGCGCAGCAGTGATCCGCGCGAGGCCGAGTTCACCGCCTTCGCCGATTTTCTCCGGGACATCGCCCCGCCGCGCACCCGCCGCCTCGACCGGCGGCATCTGCACGCCACGCTGCGGGGGCCGGATCAGGTGGCGGATACCGGCGGCGGCTGACGCCAGGGCTCGCGGCGGTACCAGCCCACCAGATAGGCCACCGCGAACACGCTCGAGAGGCCGAGAATGTTGGCGGCGGCCACGGTCAGACCGTTGCGGCCGACCATGTCCAGCAGCATGCCCATCACCCAGGCCACGGCCATCGAGCTCATGAAGGTGGCCAGCGCCTGCTGGCCGACCTTGATGATCGGCCGCGCGAAGCGGCTCTCCAGAAGCTGCGGCTTCAGCCCGACCAGCCACACCGAGAGATAGGCCAGGGCCATGAAGTGGATGATGCGGATCGGATGGATGTTGGTCTTGAAGGCAGGGGTGAAGGCGCCGCCCCACAGGCTCTCGTGGATGAACTTCGTCACCGGGTTCAGCCGGTAGAGCCCGAAATGGCTGATCGGAATCATCACCAGCACGAAGATGGCGGCGGTCCACAGCAGCCACGGGCGGAACGGCGGCACCCGGATCCAGCCGCGGCTGAAGGCGAAGGCGCTGAAGAACAGGAGCTGCCAGGCGAAGGGGTTGAAGAACCAGGGCCGATCCGACCAGGGCTCGGCCGGCAGCTCGAGCCCCGCCCAGGCCGCGGTGTAGAGGGCCAGGGAGAAGGCGATCGCCAGCCCCACATGCAGCCGCTGCAGGGCCATGAACACCGGTACCAGCAGCAGGATCACCATGTACATCGGCAGGATGTCGAAATAGTTGGGCACGTATGTCAGGGTCAGCAGACCCAGGAGCTGGCTCTGAGGATCGTTGAAGAAATGCTGGAGATTGAGGGCGTTGACATAGTTCTTGCCGTTGCCGAGGCCGATCTTGGTGGCCGCCACGCTGATCACCGCGATCGCCACGAACAGGCCGATATGGGCCCAGTAGATCTGCCAGAAGCGGAGCAGGATGCGCCGCGCACCCATCCACCAGCCATGGCGCAGGAAGATGCCGCCGAAGGCGATCGCTGCCGCGTAGCCCGAGGAGAACACGAACATCTCGGCGGCATCGGACGGGCCGAAGCGGGCCGGAATCCAGTTGGCCCACATGTTCCAGGGGATGTGGGCGATCAGGATGATCAGCATGGCGAGGCCGCGGAAGAAATCGAGCCGGGGATCGCGCGGCGTGCGACGGCGCGCCGGTCCGGCCGCGGGCGGCGCCGATGCCGGCTGCCGCGCGGGGGAGGGCCGGGAGACGGCCGGCTCGCGTATCAGGAGTGCCTCGCTCACGGTCCGTCAGGTAGGGGCGGGCGGGGCGACCGGTCAAGCGGCCGCCGATCAGAATCGCGCGAGCGGCGGCCTAGAACTCGGGGGCGAGGGTGACGCGGATGCCCTCGAGTTCCTCGGTCAGCCTGATCTGGCAGGAGAGGCGGGAATTGTCCTGCACCTCGAAGGCTTCGTCGAGCATCATGTTCTCGTCCTCGTCGGGCTCCTCCAGCCGGAGCAGCCATTCCGGCTCGACATAGACATGGCAGGTGGCGCAGGCGCAGCAGCCGCCGCAGGCGGCCTCGATCGGCAGGCCGGCCTCGCGGATCACCTCCATGATGGACCAGCCGATCTCACCCTCGATCTCATGCTCGACGCCTTCGCGGTCGACCACACGAATCTTCGTCATGTCAGGCGACGCCCAGTTTCTTCTGCAGGTCGGTACTCGAGGTGGTGTGGCGGAACACCAGACGCTTGTCGGGGAAGCAGTAGGTGAACGCCTTGCGGCTCATCAGGGCCGCTTCGTGGAAGCCGGAGAGGATCAGCTTGAGCTTGCCCGGATAGGTGCAGATGTCGCCGATCGCGAACACCCCCGGCAGGTTGGTCTCGAAGGTGGCGGTATCCACCCGGACATGGTTGCGGTCGAGATCGAGCCCCCATTCGGCGATCGGCCCGAGCTCCATCTTCAGGCCGTAGAAGGCCAGTACGGTATCGCAGGGATGGCGGATCTCGCCCTGCGGGTTGCGGATCCGCACCGCCTCGAGGCGGCCGTCGGTGCCCTCGAGGCCGACGATCTGGCCGATATGGAGGGTAATCCTGCCGGCCTCGATCAGGCTGCGCATGCGCTCGACCGAATCGGGCGAGGCGCGGAACTCGTCGCGGCGATGGACGATGGCCAGGCCGTCGGCCAGCGGCTCGAGCTCGAGCAGCCAGTCGAGGGCGGAATCGCCGCCCCCCGCCACCAGGATGTTGCGGCCCCGGAAATCCTCGCGCCGCCGCACCACGTAGAAGAGCGACCTGTCCTCGAACGCCGCCGCCTCGGGAAGCGGCATGCGCCGCGGCACGAAGCTGCCGGCGCCGGCGGCGACCACCACCGCCGGAGCCTCGAACACGGTGCCGGCCGAGGTGGTCACCCGCCAGCCGCCTTCCTCGCGCCGCTCCAGCTTCTCCGCCTGCTGGCGCAGGTGGAACTGCGGCTCGAAGGGGGCGATCTGTCGCATCAGGCGGTCGATCAGCTCCTGGCCGGTGCAGACCGGCACCGCCGGAATGTCGTAGATCGGCTTTTCCGGATAGAGCTCCGCACATTGCCCGCCGACCTTGTCCAGATTGTCGACCAGATGGCAGCTCATGCCCAGAAGACCGGCTTCGAACACGGCGAACAGGCCGACCGGGCCGGCGCCGATGATGACAAGGTCGGTACGTTGGGGCTCGCTCGACATCGGATATGCCTCAGGCCGTTGCGCGGCGCGGTGGCGGGGAAGCCGGCGAAGGCCGGCCCTCCCGCTGCCCAATATGACGGTGGCAGCGAAGGGGACAAGGGAGCCCCCGGCCAGCGCCGGCCATGGTCAGTCGCCCGCCAGCCGCAGATGGAAGCTCTTGGGGCGGGTGAGATGCTCGTAGGCGAGCTTCGAGAGGGAGACGCCGCGTCCCGAATCCTTGACCCCGGTCCAGGCCAGGGCCGGATCCAGATAGTCGCAGCGGTTCATGAACACGGTACCGGTCTCCAACCGATCGCCGATCCGGGTGGCGGCTTCCGGGTCGCGGGTCCAGACCGAGGCGGTGAGACCGAAATCGCTGTCGTTCATGAGGGCGATCGCCTCCTCCTCGGAGCGCACCTTCATGATGCCGACGATGGGGGCGAAGCTCTCCTCCTTCATCACCCGCATGGCATGGGTGACATCGACCAGACATTGCGGCGCCATGTAGGCCGAGCCGGGCCGGTCGCGCTCGAACCTCGAGGTATCGATCAGGGCCTTTGCGCCCTGGGCCACCGCTTCCTGCACCTGGCCGCGGGCGAAATCGGCGGCCGCCGGGCGGACCATCGGCCCCAGCGTGGTCTCGGGCCTGGTGGGATCGTCGAGCACATAGGCGGAAGCGGTCTCCACATAGCCCCGGACGAACTCGTCGTAGACCTCCTCGTCGACATAGATGCGCTCGATGCCGCAGCAGGACTGGCCGGCATTGAAGCAGGCGCCGTCCACCAGATTCTCGACCGCAAAGGCGAGATCGGCATCGGCCCGGACATAGGCGGGATCCTTGCCGCCGAGCTCGAGATTGGTGGCGATGAAGACGTTCCCGGCGGCGCGCTGCACGGCATGACCCCCGCCCACCGAACCGGTGAAGGCGACCAGCTTGGCGCGGCCGCTGCCGACGATATCCAGGGCCGTATCATGGGCGAGATGCAGATACTGGAAGACACCTTCGGGCAGACCCGCCTCGTCGAGCACCTCCTGCAGCCGCTCGGCGCAGAGCGGGGTCTGCGAGGAGTGCTTGAGGAGCACCGTGTTGCCGGCCACCAGCGCCGGCCAGATGGCGTTGACCGCGGTCAGATAGGGATAGTTCCAGGGGGCCATGACGAAGACGAGACCCAGCGGCTCGCGGCGGATGAAGCGCAGGAAGCCCGGCTTCTCGCCGACATCGACATCGGCCAGGGCCGATGGTGCGATCTCCAGCATGTAACGCGCCCGCTCCTCGAAGCCGCCCACTTCCAGCGGCGAATGGCGGATCGGCCGGCCCATCTGCCAGGTGATCTCCTCGGCAATCTGCGCCTTTCTGGCGACGAACAGATCGACCGCCCGGGACAGGATCTCGATCCGCTTTTCGACCGGCGTGGCGCGCCAGCCCGGGGCCGCCCGTTCCGCCCTTTCCAGGGCCGCCTCGACCTGTTGCGCATCGGCGAGCTCGCGTTCCACGTAGATGCGCCCGTCCACGGGCGAAATCGTGCGCTGGATCACGGCGTTGGTCTCCCGGTTTGCTGGCGCCGCACTCTAGAGCAGGGGCGCGGGGCTGCCAACGCGGCGCGGTGGCCGCGGCGGGGCGCGGGACAGAATGACGCGAGCGCCCGGCAGCGCACGAATTGCGGCCCGGGCCGCACACCCCATATGGAGGCCAGAAGAGCGCCTGTCCGGGGAGAAGGCCATGGCCACATCACCGCGTTACGTCCGTTGGTTCGCCGAGCTCGGGATGGAGGATGTGCCGCTGGTGGGCGGCAAGAACGCCAGCCTCGGCGAGATGGTACGGGAGCTGGTGCCACTCGGGGTACGCATCCCCAACGGCTTCGCCGTGACTGCCCAGGCCTACCGCGATGCGCTGACCCAGGCGGGGGCCTGGGACAAGCTGCATGAAATTCTCGACGGGCTCGACAAGCGCGATGTCGCCGCCCTCAGGCGGGCCGGTGCCCGCTGCCGCGAGATCGTTTATGCCGCCGGCCTGCCGGCGGGGGCGCGGGAGGAGATCCTCGAGGCCCATGCGCGGATGGTCGAGGAATATGGCGAGGATGTGTCCTTCGCGGTGCGCAGCTCGGCCACCGCCGAGGATCTGCCGACCGCCAGCTTCGCCGGCCAGCACGACACCTATCTCAATGTGCGCGGCGCCGAGATGCTGCTCGATGCGATCCGCCGCTGCTTCGCCTCGCTGTTCACCGACCGCGCCATCTCCTACCGCGTCGACAAGGGCTTCGACCATTTCAAGGTGGCCCTCTCGGTGGGCGTGCAGAAGATGGTGCGCTCCGATCTCGCCAGCTCGGGGGTGATGTTCTCGATCGACACCGAATCGGGCCATCCCGATATCGTCTTCATCACCGGCGCCTGGGGACTGGGCGAGACGGTGGTGCAGGGGGCGGTGGATGTCGACGAGTTCTATGTCCACAAGCCCACCTACCGGGAGGGCTATCGCTGCGTGCTGCGGCGGGTGCTGGGCGCCAAGAAGATCAAGATGGTCTATGCCGAGGGGCGCACCCGGGAGGCGATCGTCACCCGTCCCACTTCCGAGGAGGAGCGCCGGCGCTTCTGTCTGGAGGATGGCCAGGTATTGGAGCTGGCCGGCTTCGCCATCGCCATCGAGGATCATTACAGCAAGAAGCACGGCCGCTTCAGCCCGATGGACATGGAATGGGCGCTCGATGGCCTCGACGGCAAGCTCTACATCGTCCAGGCCCGGCCGGAGACGGTGGTCTCCCAGCGCAAGGCGACGGTGCTCGAGGAATACCGTCTGACCGGCGAGGGGCGGGTGCTGGTGCGCGGCCGGGCGGTGGGCACCAAGATCGCCCAGGGACGGGCGCGCATCGTCAGGAGCCCGCGCGAGCTCGCCGCCTTCCGGCCCGGCGAGGTGCTGGTCGCCGATACCACCACCCCCGACTGGGAACCGGTGATGAAGACCGCGGCGGCGATCGTCACCAACCGCGGCGGCCGCACCTGCCATGCCGCCATCGTCGCCCGCGAGCTGGGCATTCCGGCGGTGGTCGGGGCCGAGGGAGCGACCGAGACGATTCCGGATGGCGCCGAGGTCACCGTCTCCTGCGCCGAGGGGGATGTCGGCAAGGTCTACGAGGGCCGGGTGCCGTTCGAGGTGGAGCGCATCGATCTCGAGAACATGCCGCGCCCCGCCACCCATATCATGGTCAATCTCGGCAATCCGGAACTGGCCTTCAAGACCAGTTTCCTGCCGGTCGACGGGGTCGGCCTCGCGCGGCTCGAATTCATCGTCAGCGAGCATATCAAGGCCCATCCGATGGCCCTTCTCCATCCCGAAAAGGTCGAGGATGAAGCGGCCCGGCGCGAGATCGCACGGCTGCTGCGGGGCTACCGCGACGGTGCGCATTATTTCGTCGAGCGCCTGTCGGAGGGGGTGGGCACCATCTGCGCCGCCTTCTGGCCGCGGCCGGTGATCGTCCGCATGTCGGACTTCAAGTCCAACGAATACGCCCAGCTCGTCGGCGGGCGCGGCTTCGAGCCGGTCGAGGAAAACCCGATGCTGGGTTTCCGCGGTGCCGCCCGCTACACCCATCCGGCCTATGCCGAGGGCTTCGCCCTCGAATGCGCGGCCATGCGGCGGGTGCGCGAGGAGATGGGGCTCGGCAACCTCAAGCTGATGATCCCCTTCTGCCGGCGTACCGACGAGGCCGACCGGGTGATCGCCTTCATGGCCGAGCGGGGGCTGGTGCGCGGCGAAGAGGGGCTCGAGATCTACGTGATGTGCGAGATCCCCAACAACGTCATCCAGGTCGATGCCTTCGCCGAGCGGTTCGACGGCTTTTCGATCGGCTCCAACGATCTCACCCAGCTCACCCTCGGCGTCGATCGCGACAGCCCGCTGGTGGCCTTCGATTTCGATGAGCGGGATCCCGGCGTGCTGGCCTTTCTGCGCCAGGCGGTGGAGGGCGCGCGCCGCAACGGGCGCCATGTCGGGATCTGCGGCCAGGCGCCTTCCGACTATCCCGAGGTGGCGGAATTCCTGGTCGAATGCGGCATCGACAGCATCAGCCTGACCCCCGATTCGGTGCTCGGGACCATGCGCCGGGTGCTGGAGGTGGAAAAGCGGCTGGGGCGCACACCGCGCGGTGCTCCACGAGCGGAGGCGGCCTCGTGAAGCCGATCGCCACGCTCACTGTCAATCCGGCCATCGATTATGCCTCCGAGGCCGAGGAGGTGGTGCCGGTCCGCAAGATCCGCACGCGGAACGAGCGCTTCGATCCGGGCGGGGGCGGCATCAACGTGGCGCGGGTGGTGCAGGAGCTCGGCGGCGAGGCGCGTGCGGTCTACATGGCAGGCGGGGTCAGCGGCCCGATCTTCGAGGGGCTGCTGGCGCGCAGCGGGGTTGCCGGAACCTGCGTGCCGATCGCCGGCGACACCCGGATCAGCCATCTGGTGCGCGAACGCAGCACCGGCCACGAGTTCCGCTTCACCCCGGCGGGGCCGACCGTCTCGCCCGAGGAATGGTCGAGCTGCCGTGCCGCCATCGAGGCGGTCGAGGCCGAATTCCTGGTGCTCAGCGGCAGCCTCGCCCCGGGCCTGCCCAACGATGCCTACGGACAGATCATCACCGATGTGAAGCCGCGCGGCATCCGGGTGGTGGTGGACACCTCCGGTGCGGCCTTGCATTGGGCACTGGAGGCCGGGGTGCATCTGGTGACCCCCAACCGGCGCGAGCTCGAGCATCTCCTGGGGCGGCGGGCCTGCTGCGAGCGGGACGAGGAGGCGTTGGCGGCCGAGCTGGTGCGCTCCGGGCGGGCCGAGATGGTGGCGGTGACGCTGGGTGCGCGCGGGGCGCTGCTGGTCACCGCCTCCACCGTGCTGCGTCTGCCGGCGCCGGAGGTGGCCACGGTCAGTACGGTCGGCGCCGGGGACAGTTTCACCGCGGCGATGACCCTGGGCCTCGCCCGCGGCTGGCCGGTGGAAAGGGCCTTCGCCTTCGGCATCGCCGCCGGTGCCGCCACCGCCATGACCCCGGGCACCGAGCTCTGCCACCGGGCGGATGTGGAGCGCCTGTTCGAAACACTCCTCGAGCACCTGCCCTGAAGGGCGGCGGGATCTCAGGGCAGCCAGCGGGCGCCCCCGGCCTCCAGCAGGGTGGTTGCGCTGCCGGCCAGCGCCGTCCGCTCCGCGGCCGAGAGCTCGGGCAGCAGCGTTTCGCGGATGCCGCCGCGGCCGAGGATCCGCGGCAGCGAGAAGCTCATCGCCGGCACCCCGTCGAGATCCGGCGACCAGGCCGAGAGCGTCAGCACCGCCTGCTCGTCGCCGGCGATGGCCTGGATGATGCGGGTGAGGCCGGCGGCGATGCCGAACCAGGTGGCGCCCTTGCCCCGGATGATGCGGTAGGCGGCCCGCCGCACCCCTTCGTCGATGGACTGCCGTGTCGCCGCATCCAGCGGCCGTCCCACGGCCTCGGCGAAGCGGGCGAGGGACAGGGTGCCGATGCGTGCCGAGGACCAGCACAGCACCTCGGAATCGCCGTGCTCGCCCAGCACATAGGCATGGACCGATTTGGGCGAGACCGCGAAATGGCCACCCAGCAGGGTGCGGAAGCGGGCGGTGTCGAGAATGGTGCCCGAGCCGATCACCCGTGTCGCCGGCAGCCCCGATGCCCGCAGTGCGATCAGGGTCATGATGTCGACCGGGTTGGTGGCCACCAGCAGGATCGCATCAGGAGCGTATCTCAGCACCGCCGGCACGATCTCCTCGAACACCGCGGCGTTGCGGTCGAGGAGCTGCAGCCGGGTCTCGCCCGGGCGCTGGGCCACCCCGGCCGCCAGTACCACCACCGCCGCACCCTCGAGATCGCCGTAGTCGCCGGCACGCAGATGGGTGGGGTAGGCGAAGGGGGTGGCGTGCAGCACGTCCTGCTCTTCGGCCTCGGCGCGAGCGCGGTTGCGATCCACCAGGACGATCTCGCTGGCCGCGCCGCGCAGCGCCAGGGCATTGGCGGTGGCACCACCGACCATGCCGCAACCGACGATTCCGACCTTGATCATGGCATCGTCTCCCTGACAGGGTCGGGACGCCGCGGCCCCCTCAGAAATGGCGCCAGCCGGGGCTGTCCAGGGGCAGCTCGTGGCCCTCGGCATCGACCACCCGCACACCCTCGCCGGCGACGATCCGGCCGATCGCAGTGAGCGGCAGGCCGAGTTCCCGCGAGAGATTCTCGATGGCCGGGCGGTCGGCGGGCGCGGCGGTGAACAGCAGTTCGTAATCGTCGCCGCCGGTGAGTGCGGTCTCGCGCCAGCGCGGGATGCCGCGCAGCAGATCCGAGACCGGCAGCCGCTCGAGCTCGATCACCGCCCCCACCCCCGAGCGGCGGCAGAGATGGCCGAGATCGGCCACCAGCCCGTCGGAGATGTCGATCGCCGCATGGGCGAGACCGCGCAGGGCACGGCCCAGTTCGAGGCGCGGTTCGGGGGTGTGATAGCGGGCAACGAGCGGCATCGCCTCCTCCTCGGGAACGGCGAGCCCGCGCAGGATCCGAAGCCCCATGCCGGCTTCGCCGAGCCTCCCCGAGACCCAGACATCGTCGCCTGGATGGGCGCCGCTTCGGAGCAGCGCGCGCCCTTCGGGAACATGGCCGAGAACGGTGACCGAGAGGGTCAGGGGTCCGGGTGTGGAGACCGTGTCGCCGCCGAGGAGACCGAGGCCGAAGCGGGTCTGCGTCTGCTCGAGGCCGCGCACGAAATCCTCGAGCCAGGCATCCTCGACCGAATGCGGCAGGGCGATGGCCAGCAGATAGCCCAAGGGTTCGGCACCCATCGCCGCGAGATCGGAAAGATTGACCCGAAGCGCCTTGCCGGCCACCAGGACAGGGGGATCCTCGGCGAAGAAATGGACCCCGGCCACCAGCGCATCCT
>CAYYZI010000008.1:0-19099 GCA_964475675.1 uncultured Geminicoccaceae bacterium | reverse complement strand
CTTAGCGCCGAAACCCGGCGGGGCAAAGCACCGCTACCGGGATCGCCCGGCACCGAAGGAGATTCCGCCGGATCCCCACGGCCACCGCCCGAAATCCTTTCGTCCCGCGTGTTTCATGCCGAAGAGGAGCTCGGCCATCAGGAAGCGCCTTCGGTCGCGGCGTCGGCCGCCTCGGCGGTGGGCAGGGGGACCACCGGACAGGGTCGGGGCGCATCCGCGCCGGGGCGGAGCTCGAGGGTCTCGCGCAGCATCCCCTCGGCATCGAGAATGGCGGCGGCGAGCGGGCCGCCCTGCCCGGCCCCGGCATCGAGATGCAAGAGCCGCGCCCCCGAAGCCCCCCGGCGCAGATGGAGAACCTCGCCGCTCAGCGGATCGTGGCCGGCGATCACCAGGAGATCGGCAGGGAGTTCGTCGAGCCAGCGATAGATCCGGACCGGCCGTCCCTCGGGGGTGCGTTCGCCGGTGGTCTGCCCGTAAAGGGCCAGAGCCTGGCAGCGCTTGGTGAAGACCGTCACCGGCGGCAGCATGCTGGGATAGAGCGCCCCGTGCACCATCACCGTGCGGCCATGCCCCAGGACGAAGGGCATCTGCGGATATGTGGTGCGGAACCAGGCCTCGAGTTCGCGCCCGTCGGCGGCGGCATGGAACTGATCGAGGGTGGCGGCCAGCTCCTCGTCGATATGGGTGCGCCGCCCGAGGAGGGTGCGGAACAGCTTGTCGTCGTGATTGCCGCGCAGGAACAGGCCCCTTTCCCGCTCCAGCAGATCGCGCATCCGGCGCAGCACCCCCGGTGCATCGGGACCGCGATCGACGAGATCGCCGAGACTTACGAGGAACAGCCGGCGGCTTTCCGCCAGTTCCGCATAGCGGGCGAGGCCCGCGCTGTGGCCGTGCAAATCGGCGACCACCAGCGTTCCCTCGAAGGTCCGGGGCAGTTCGAGCAATGCGGCATGGAACATGGCCCATGGCGAAGCCGATTTCGCGATCGAAGGCAAGGGACAATCCCCGGATCATTCCTCGGAGCGGCGGGCATGTTCCTCGATCACCTCCTCCAGGCTTTCGGCGGCGGTCTCGGGCGACAGGGCGAGGGCGCAGCGGGCCCGCTCCAGGGCCGCCCGCTCGCGGCGGCTGATCCGGCCGTCGGCATAGGCCCGCTCGACCATCCGCCGGTAGGCCTCGCGTCGCAGCCGCAGCTGTTCGCCGAAGCCGGCGGCGAGAATGGCGGCCGGCAGCGAAACCAGGCCGACGCCGATGAGGCTCACCAGCCCGCCGAAGAAACGCCCGCCGGGAGTGATCGGGGTGACATCGCCGTAGCCCACCGTGGTCAGGGTGGCCACCGCCCACCACATCGAGGCCAGCACCGAGCCGAAGGCCTCGGGCTGCAGCTCGGCCTCGAACAGATGAATGCCGGCGGCGGCCAGCACCAGCGCCACCATCGCCAGGGAAAAGGTGGCGATCAGGGCATCGGCCTCGGCTCTGAGCGCATCGGCCAGCAGATCGAGCGAGCCCGAGATCCGGGTCAGCTTGAGAATGCGCAGGATGCGCAGGAACCGCAGGCTGCGGAGATCGACCCCGAAGATCCAGAGAAGGCCCGGCAGGATGGCGATCAGATCGACCAGGGCGGCGAAGCTCAGGGCGTAGCGCAGCCGGCCCCGGAGCGGATCGGCGTAGCGCCGCTCCTCCACACAGGCCCACAGGCGCAGCCCGTATTCGAGCGCGAAGAGCAGCGTCACCACCGGCTCGACCAGCGACAGCCAGGCACCGGTGCGGGCATCGAGGGTGGCGGTATCGTCGATCAGGGCGCTGGCCACCGCCAGCAGGATGGCCACCACCAGGGCCAGGCGGAAAAGCTTCTGGCCACCCCGCAGCTCCTGCCAGGGCGCCTCGAACAGCAGATGGATGCGCCGCCGCAGCCGCGGCATCCTCTCACTTCTCCCGGGCATCGCGGAGCGCCGCGGTGGACAGGCCGGCGCCGGCGGGGCTATCACCTGCCATCCCGTTGTCGATTTCGTCGAAGCCCATGAACGAAAACTCCTCCTCCGGCCTGAGCGCGCTCGAGGCCTTCTTATGGCGCTCGCGCTTTCTCGTCATCGTCGCCGTGCTGGCCAGCCTGGCGATGACGGTGGCGCTGATGGGGGTGGCCCTGGTCGATACCGGCAGCCTCGTGCTGGCCGCCTTGCACTATTTCGCCACCGAGGCGGAAAGTGCCGTCGGCGGCGAGCTGCGAACGCGGATCATCGCCCATTCGGTGCGGGCGGTGGACGGTTTCCTGCTGGCCACGGTGATGTTCATCTTCGGCATCGGCCTTTACGACCTGTTCATCCGCCGCATCCAGCAGAGCCGCGGCTCGGCCCGCTATTCCCGGATCATGGAAATCCGCAGCCTCGACGAGCTCAAATCCAAGCTCGGCAAGGTCATCATCCTCATCCTCATCGTCAAGCTGTTCGAGAACACCCTGGCGATGCGGGTGGGCGGTGCCATCGACGTGCTGATGATGGGCGGAGCGGTGCTGCTGATGGCCGTCGCCCTCTACATCTCGCACATGGAAAGCGGCCTGCCGCGCGGGCGCGAGCGCAGCGGCGAGGAGGAATAGAGCGGCTCAGCCGCGGGCGGCGAGCAGCGCCTCGGCCAGTTCGGCGAAGCCCTCGCCACCGGCCCGGCGGGTGATGTAGGCGGGCAGATCCCGCATATGCTCCGCGAAACGCGCCAGATTGGCCACCCCCACGGCCGCTTCGAAGAAGCGGAACATGGGCGCGTCATTGGGCGAATCACCGACGAAACAGCAGCGCGGCCGCGCCTCCTCGAGATCGAAGCCGAGGGCCTCGCGGGCGAACAGGCGGGTCATGGTCAGCTTGTCGTAATCGCCGAACCAGCCGTTGACGTGGATCGAGCTCACCTTGGCGGTGCAGCCCGCTTCCCGGAACAGCTCCAGGATCCGGGCCACGGCCGCATCCTCGAGCGGCGGCACATCCTCGCACCAGTCGATCGCCAGATCGGATTCACGGTAGAGCTGGTCGGAGGCCAGCGCACAGCCGGGCACCTCCGCGAGGATGCGCCGACCGAGCTCCTCCAGCCGGCGACGGTTGCGACGGCGCAGCTCCTCCTCCTGGAGAAACCGCCGCACCAGTCGGCGACGGTCGGGGTCGTAGCGGAACCAGAAGGCGCCATTCTCGCCCACCACCCCCTCGACCGGCCACATGCGGGCGATATGGTCGCACCAGCCGGCCGGCCGGCCGGTGATGGGCACCACCGCGATGCCGGCCCGCGCCAGCCGTTCCATCGCCGCATAGGCGATCGCCGGCAGGCGGCCGCCGAGGGTCAGGGTGTCGTCGATGTCGGTGAACACGCAGGCGATGCGCGCCCGCTCCTGCCGCGGCCAGCTATCCAGCGGCCGCAGCCGGTCCCCGGCCGCCACCTCCTCAGCCCGCCTTGCGCTCGCGTCGGGCCGGCGCCTTCGCCTTCGGGCGCGGACCGTAGCCTTTGAACTTCTCCATCACCCGCGCGATCTCGTCATCGGGCAGCAGCACCGGCCCGCCGATGGTCAGCGTGAGATAGTACTGCTTGGCCAGGGTCTCGAGTTCGACCGCCAGCCACATCGCCTTCTTCAGGTTCGGCCCGGTCGCCAGCATGCCGTGATTGGCCATCAGGCAGCAATTGCGATCCTCGAGTGCGGCCAGCACGTTCTTCGACAGCTCCGCGGTGCCGAAGGTGGCATAGGCCGCACAGCGCACCGTGGGGCCGCCGGCGGCGGCGATCATGTAGTGGCAGGCGGGGATCTCCTTGCGGCAGATGGCGAGGCTGGTGGCATAGGTGGAATGGGTGTGGACGATCGCCCCCACCTCGGGGCGCTGCCGCATGATGTCCAGGTGAAAGCGCCATTCCGAGGAGGGCACATGGCCGTCGCGGGCCCGGAACGCCCCGTATTCGCCTTCGAGCGGCATCTCGACGATGTCCTCGGGCTCCATCTGATCGTAGGGAACCCCGGAAGGCGAGATCAGCATCACCTCCCCGCAGCGGGCGCTGATATTGCCCGAGGTTCCCTGGTTGAGCCCCGAAGCGTTCATCCAGCGCAACGCTTCCACCAGCTCCCGGCGCAGATCCCCTGTCTTTCCGTTGCCGCGCATCTCCCCTCCCCTTTGCCGTCGGCCGGCCACCGCCTCTTTCCTTGACAGCCGCGCCACCTTGTGGACATTTGTTTTTCGACTAACACAAATGTTTGCCCCGTACAATCGGGCGACCGTCATCACAGGGGAAGCAGGGAGGCAGCAGGCGAGTGGCGGCCACCGGGCTCGGCAGTTCCGGCTATCGGCGTTCGCGGTTGGGGCCGTGGCTGCCGCGCTTTCTCACTGCCGATCACCCCTTTCCCTGGCTGGTGCCGCTGCTGGCGATGCTGATCGCCTTCGGCATCTATCCCCTGCTCTACAGCCTGTGGCTGAGCCTGCACGAGCGCAACCGCTTCACCCGCCAGAACGTGTTCGTCGGTTTCGAGCAGTGGCTCGGCGCGTTCGCCGACGAGCGCATGTGGCACGCGCTCTGGGTCACCCTGCTCTACACCTTCCTCTGTCTGGGGATCCAGCTCGTCCTCGGTTTCGCCATCGCATTGCTGCTCGACAGCAACCGTCCGGGCTACGGCGTGCTGCGGGCCTTGATGACCCTGCCGCTGGTGGTGCCGCCGGCGGTCACCGGCATGATGTTCCTGCTGATGGAGGATGGCGAGTTCGGGGTGCTTTCCTACGCCCTCGGCCGGCTCGGCTTCGATCTGCGGGCGAACCCGCTGCTGGGTTCCCCCGGCACCGCCCTGTTCGGGGTGATGCTGGCCGATATCTGGCAGTGGACCCCGTTCATGGTGCTGATCCTCATGGCCGGGCTGCGCTCGCTGCCGCGCGAGCCCTACGAGGCGGCCGCCATCGACGGCGCCAATGCCCTGCAGACCCTGTGGTATCTGACCTTGCCGATGCTCGGCCGGGTGATGGCCATCGCCATCCTCATTCGCGGCATCGATCTGTTCCGCATCTACGACTACATCTATGTGATGACCGCCGGCGGCCCGGGCACCACCACCGAGACGCTGAGCTGGTATGCCGGGCGGGCCTTCGGGGTGGCCGACTTCCCCTATGCCGCCACCCTCAGCCTGATCACCCTGATCGCCCTCAACCTGCTGGCGCTGCTGTTCATCCGGCTGGCGCGGGTGAGGCTGTGATGCCGGGGAACAACCGCTGGGGGGTGCTGCGCGACCTGCTCGCCTGGACGGTGGTGCTGCTGTTCATGTTCCCGCTGTTCTGGTGGGTGCTGGCTTCCTTCAAACCCTACACGGCGATCTTCAGCACCACTCCGGTGTTCTTCGACTTCACCCCGACCCTGGCCAACTACAAGGTGACGCTTCTGGGCTATTCGCGGGTGGAGCTGGCGCTGCAGTCGGGCGGCATCGGCGGCACCACCGGCGGTGCTTCCAGCTACTATGCGATCCCCTCGATCCTCGACAGCATCACCGTCGCCCTGGGCTCCACGGTACTCGCCACCACCATCGCCACCTTCGCCGCCTACGGCCTGTCGCGGCTGCGCTTTTCCGGCCAGCGACACTTCGTCTTCTGGGTGCTGGCCCAGCGCATGATGCCGCCGATTGCGGTGGCCATCCCTCTGTTTTTCATCTTCCGCGACATGGGGCTCCGGGACACCCGCCTCGGTCTCGTCCTCGCCCATACGCTGATCAATCTGCCGCTCGCCGTGCTGCTCCTCAAAAGCTTCTTCGAGGACGTGCCGCGCTCGCTGGACGAGGCGGCGATGCTCGACGGCGCCACCCGCCTGCAGAGCTTCCGCCTCATTCTCCTGCCGCTGGTGCGTGGCGGTCTCGCCGCCACCGCCGTGCTGACCTTCATCTTCTCCTGGACCGAGTTTCTGATATCGCTGCAGCTCACCACCTCGATCCGCACCATCCCGGTCAAGATTTCGACCTTCGTCACCTCCACCGGCACCGAATGGGGCTTCATCACCGCGCTCGGGAGCGCCGCCCTGGTGCCCTGCTTTCTGTTCATCCTTCTGGTCCAGCGCCATCTCGTGCGCGGGCTGACGCTGGGCTCGCTGAAGGACTGAGTGCCATGGACCTGCTGCACGCCAACCACCACCAAAGGAGATCAGGGAGATGTCTTTCAAGGAGCACGATCGCAAAACCTACCTCGCCGATACGGCCCGCGCCTTCGCCCAGCGGCGGATCAGCAAGCGCGAGTTCCTGCGCCGCACGGCCTTGGCCGGCCTCGGCTTTTCCGCCTTCGCCAGCACCTTCCTGGGCCGCGGCCGGCCCTTCGGCGGGCTCACCCATCTCGGCACCGAGCTCGCCGCCGCCGAGGATTCGGACACCGTGCGCAACTGGCTCAAGGAGGTGGGCGGACGCTTTCGCGGCACCACCATCCGCTTCACCTCGGAGGCCACCCCGCCGACCATCGTCGCCAACCAGATCACCAAGGACGAGTTCACGGCGCTGACCGGCATCAATGTCGAGATCGAGATCGTGCCCTTGGAGCAGGTGCTGCAGAAGGCGACGCTGGATTCCCAAGGCCAGCTCGGCACCTACGATCTCTACTATCTGGACCAGTCCTGGATCGCCACCTTCGCCCCCGACACCATCGATCCGCTGGAGAAGTACGAGAGCGATCCCGACCTCGCCATGCCCGATTTCGACTGGGAGGACTTCAGCAAGCCGCTGGTCGACGGCATTTCCATGTATCAGGGGAAGATGGTGGGGATTCCCTTCGACATTCCCATCTTCATCCTGATGTACAGGAAGGATCTCTTCGACAAGCACGGGATCGCGGTGCCGACCACCATGGATTCCTACATGGAGGCGGTGAAGGCGATCCATGCGGCGGAGTCGCAGAACGGCATCTACGGCACCACCGGCCAGCTCAAGTCGGGCCACTATTCCCTCAACACCGACTGGACCGCCTGGCTGTGGTCGCATGGCGGCTCGATCTTCGACAAGGACGGCTTCTTCTCGGGTGGGGATCCCGAGGGGCTGGAAGGCCTCGAATACATGCTGGAACTCGTGAAGTACATGCCGCCGGCGGCCACCACCTGGACCTGGGACGGCGAGGCCCAGTCGGTGATGCAGGGCATCGCCGGCATGCTGATTTCCTGGGGCGAGTTCTTCCCCGGCTTCGACGGCCCCAATTCCAAGGTGCAGGGGCTGATGGAAGCGGCCATCCCGCCCAAGGAGAAGAAGCTGCGGCCGCCTTCCGCCGCCGGCTTCGGCGAGATCCCGCATATCGGCCATCAGGGCGGCTCGGCGCTGGCGCTTTCCCGCTATTCGAAGAATCCGGACGCCGCCTGGATCTTCATGCAGTGGGTCTGCTCCAAGGACGTCATGGCCCGGGTCTCGACCCTGGGCGGCGGCGCCTCGCCGATGCGCATCTCCGCCTTCGAGGATCCCCGGGTGCTGGCCGCCGCCAAGGTCGGACCGGGCACCACCCGGCACTTCCCGGCGATCCGCTGGACCATCGACAATGCCATGGGTTCCGAGCCCGACATGCCGGCCTGGGCGGAGATCTCCAACAATGTGATCCCGGTCGAGCTCGGCAAGCTGCTGGCCGGCCAGTACGCCTCCGGCAAGGAATGCATGGAGGCCATTCGCAAGCAGGCGGACGAGATGGCAGCACCCTTCCGCAAGGCGTGATCCTGCCGGCGCGGCGGCCCGCGGTCGCCGCGCCGTTGCGCCTCCGCCGGAGAGAAGCATGGCGACGGATCTGGTGATCGGCATCGACAGCAGTACCACGGCGACCAAGGCGATCGCCTGGGACCGCCATGGTCGGGCGGTGGCCGAGGGGCGTGCGCCGGTGGCCATGCGGATGCCGCGCCCCGGCTGGTTCGAGCAGAGTGTCGAGGACTGGTGGTCCTCGCTGCAGGGCGCTCTGGGCGCGCTCCTGGAAAGGATCGAGGCCCGGCGCATCGCCGCCCTGGCCATCACCAACCAGCGGGAAACGGTGGGTTTCCTCGATGATCGGGGGCGTGAACTGCGTCCCGCCATCCTCTGGCTCGACGAGCGCTGCCGTGGGGATGTCGATCTTCTCGCCGCCGAGCTCGGCGGCGAGCGTTTCCGCGCGATCACCGGCAAGACACCGGATCCCACCCCGGCCGTCTTCAGCCTGCACTGGCTGATGCGCAACGAACCCGACAACTGGCGGCGGCTCGGCCATGCCGTGGATGTCCACGGCTATCTGGCGATGCGCCTGACCGGCCGATCTGCCACCTCCTGGGCCAGCGCCGACCCGCACGGCCTCCTCGATCTCCGGAGCAAACGCTACAGTCCCGAGATCCTGGCGGTCCTCGGTCTGTCCTCCGAACAATTGCTGGCGCCGCTGGCACCGGGCAGCCCGCTCGGCGAAGTGACGAAGGAGGCCGCCGCCGCGACCGGCCTGCCCGCCGGCACCCCGCTGTTCGCCGGTGGCGGCGACGGTCAGGCGGCCGGGCTCGGGGTGGGGGTGATCGGCCCCGGCCGGGCCTATCTCAATCTCGGCACCGCCGCCGTCTCCGGCGTCCATGCCGAAAGCTTCGCCGCCGATCCCGGCTTTCGCACCCTCACCGCCCTCGACGCGAAGGGCTACATCTTCGAGCTCTGCCTGCGCACCGGCTCCTTTCTCACCGACTGGATGGTCACCCGCCTGTTCGGTCTCGATCCGGCCACCGACCCCGGCTGCTACGACCGGCTGGAGGCGGAAGCGCGGCAGGCGCCGGCGGGATCGGGCGGGCTTTTGCTGCTGCCCTACTGGTCGGGGGCGATGCCGCCCTGGTGGGATCCCGATGCCCGCGGAGCGGTGATCGGTTTCTGTGCCGATCACGGGCGCGGCCATCTCTACCGGGCGCTGATGGAGGGCGTGGCCCTCGACATGGCGATGGGCTATGCCGCCATCGAGCGGAGCACCGCCACCCCGATCGAGGAGATCCTGGTCATCGGCGGCGGTGCCCGAAGCGCCCTCTGGCGCCAGATCCTGGCCGATGTGACGGGGCGGCCGATCCGCCTCTCGGCGACCATCGAGGCGACCTGTCTCGGGGCGGCGATGCTGGCGGCGACCGGTGCCGGCTGGTACGACAGCCCGGCCGAAGCCGCGGCTGCCATGCGCGGAGCGATCGTCGAGGAGAATCTCCCCGATCCACGGGCCCGCGAGGCCTACGCTCCGCTCGACGCGCTCTATCGCGAGATCTACCCTTCCCTGCGCGGGATCTTCGCCCGTCTTGCCGCCTTCCGGCAGGGCTCCCGATGAGCCGCGCCTGGCCGGATCTGGGGCTGATCGACGAGATCATCGCCGGTCGCTATCTGGCGGCCGAGACCGGAAAACCCCTGTCGACGGCGATCCGCCGCCTGGTCATCGCCCCTTCCCTCGAAGGTGGCGAGAAGGCGCTTCTGGCCGAGGTCGGCCTTCGGGGCCGCCTCGCCCTGGTGGCCGACGAGAACACCATGCCGGCGCTGGGCGAGCGGGTGGCCCGCGCCCTGGACGATGTCGAGATCGTCCTTCTCGAACATCCCCGCGCCGAGGAGGAGACCGCCCGCCGCCTCGCCCGCCGCACCCGCGAGCTCGACGGGCTGGTGGCGGTGGGCTCGGGCACCCTCAACGATCTCTGCAAATATGCGAGCTTCCTCAATGGCCGGGAATGCGCGGTGTTCGCCACCGCCCCCTCGATGGACGGCTATGTCACCAGCACCGTCTCCATCAGCAGCAGGGGCTTCAAGCAGAGCCTGCCGGCCCATTGTCCGGTGGGGGTGTTCTTCGATCTCGAGGTACTGGCGGCATCGCCGCTGCGCATGATCCGCGCCGGCCTCGGCGATACCCTCTGCCGCAGCACCGCCCAGCTCGACTGGCTGCTCTCGCATCTGCTGCTGGATACCTTCTATGCCGAGACTCCCTATGCGCTGATGCGCGAGGAGGAACGGCAGCTCTACGCCATGGCCGAGCGCCTGCCCCGGGGCGATGCCGAGGCGATCCGCCTGCTGACCCGGCTCCTGGTGCTGTCCGGTCTGGGCGTGCTGATCACCCATACCAGCCATTGCGGCTCGATGGGCGAGCATGCCATCAGCCATTTCATCGACATGCTGGCGGATCCCCATCCCGGCACCCTGCACGGCGAGCAGGTGGGGCTGGCCACCTGGAGCATGGCCCGCCTGCAGGCCCGGATGCTGGCCGAGGAGGAACCGCCCCGTCTCGCTCCCATCGCCGTCGAGGAGGCGGTCTTCCGGGCCCGCTACGGGCGTTTCGCCGAAATCTGTCTGCGAGCGACGGCGGACAAACCCTTCGATGCGGTGCGGACCGCCCGGCTCGAACAGCGCCTTCGGGATCGCTGGCCGGAGCTGCGCGAGCGGCTTTCCCTGGTGATGCTGCCGCCGGCCGAGATGGAGCGGATCATGCGCCGGGCGGGGCTGGCCCTGTCGGCCGCCGAGCTCGGCATCGATCCCGCCTTCTACCGGCTGGCGGTGGCCCATGCCTTCGAGATCCGCGACCGCTACGGCTTTCTCGATCTGGCGGCCCAGGCCGGCCGTCTGGCCGCCTTCGCCGAGGGGGAGGGATGAGCGAAAAGGAGGTTTTCCCGAGCGATACCGCCGAGAACCGCTCTCCTCTGGGCATCGCTCTCGACATCATCGACGACGAGGAACAGCGCCGTACCCGCATCGCCTGGCTCTACTACATCGAAGGGCGGACCCAGGCCGAGATCGGCCATCTCCTGGGGATCAGCCGGGCGCGGGTGGTGCGCGATCTCCAGCTCGCCCGCGAGACCGGGCTCGTGCAGATCCGCATCAACGGCCGTCTCGCCCCCTGTGTGGCGCGGGAACGGCAGCTCACCCGGACCTACGGGCTGGTCGATTGTCTGGTGCTGCCGACCCCGCTCGATCGGGAGCATCTGCCGGCGACTTTGGGCATGGCGCTGGGGCACTGGCTGTCCGATCACATGCGTCCCGGCCAGACCCTGGGCATCGGCTGGGGGCGGACCCTGTACTGGAGCGTGCGGGCGCTCCGGCGGCAGAAGATCGAGGGTCTCACCGTGGTCTCGCTTCTGGGCGGGGTCGGCCGCGGGCTGGAGATCAACACCTACGAGACCGCCTCCCGGCTGGCCGAGAAGCTGGGTGCTCAATGCTACTATCTGGCCGCCCCCACCTTCGCCAGCAGCGCCCGGATGCGCGAGATGCTGGTCCATCAGAAACCCATCGCCGAAGTGCTGGAGCGGGCACGCAGCGCCGATCTGGCGATCGCCAGCGTGGGCGAGCTCTCGCCCGAGGCCACCAATCGCCGGCTGGGGCTGATCGACGATCGGGATCTCGAAGCGCTGCGGGCCCTCGGTGTCACCGGCGATCTGCTCGGCACCTTCCTCGATGCCGAGGGGCGTCCGGTCGAGCATCCCCTCAACCGCCGGGTGGTGGGACTGCCGCTCGCCGATTTCCGGCAGCTGCCGGTGCGGGTGCTGGCCTCCGGCGGCCCGCACAAGGCCCCGGCGGTCCGCGCCGTACTGCGCGGCGGCTATGTCAACGTGCTGATCACCGACATCGATACCGCCGCCGCGGTGCTGTGAGGAACCGCCTCAGGCGCGGAAATTCTCCTCCACATAACGCATCAGCACGGCGAGACACTCCTCCACCGGCAGCTCGTCGGTGGGGAGCACCAGATCGGCCGTCTCGGGCGGCTCGTAGGGACTGGAGATGCCGGTGAACTCCGGGATCTCGCCGCTTCGCGCCTTCTTGTAGAGACCCTTGGGATCGCGCTCCTCGCAGGCCTCCAGCGAGGCCTTGACCCAGATCTCGTGGAAATCCTCGCCGGCCGCCCGCCGTGCCCGCTCGCGATCGGCCCGGTAAGGCGAGATGAAGGCGGAAATGGCGATGAACCCGGCATCGGCGAACAATGCCGCCACCTCGCCCACCCGGCGGATGTTCTCGGCCCGGTCGTCCGGCGAGAAGCCGAGATTGGCATTGAGGCCGGAGCGGATATTGTCGCCGTCCAGCACGTAGACATGATAGCCCTTGGCGAACAGCTCGCGCTCCAAGGCCAGCGCCAGGGTCGACTTGCCGGCCCCCGACAGGCCGGTGAACCACAGCACCCCGCCCCGGTGGCCGTTGCGCGCCTGGCGCGCCTCGCGGGTCACCGCATGGCCGACGGCATGGATGTTGGTGGATTTGACGGTCACCAGCTGGCGCTGGTCGGGATAGCCCTCCATCGAGATGATGCCGCCGCCCACCGGCAGATAGTCCTCGAGCAGCACGAAACGGCCGGTGGCGGGATTGCCCTCGTATTCGTCCACCGCCAGCAGCCGTCGCGCCCGCAGCACCACCTCGCCGGCGCCGTTGCGCAGGATCTGGTCGGCCGGCCGGCTGGAAAGATCGTCGGTATCGATCACCCGCTCGATGGCCTCGACCGTCACCGGCGTTTCGGTGGTGTTGAGCTTCATCAGATACTGCCGCCCCAGCTCCAGCGGGCGATGGCCCAACCAGAAGATGCGGGCGCGGAAGACGTTGCTCTCCATCGGCGGCCGCTCGAGATGGCTCATCACCTCGCCGCGCTCGATGAACAGCTGCTCGTCCAGGGTGACGCCGATGCTCTGTCCGGCCGCCGCCTGTTCCGGTGCCTCCGGCACGTTCCAGGCCTCGATGGTGCGGATGCGGGCGGTCTTGTTGGAGGGCGAGAAGATCACCTCGTCGCCCACCGCCAGGCTGCCGCTCTCGACGCGCCCGGCGATGATCCGCCGATGGTCGAACTTGTAGACATCCTGCACCGGCATCCGCAGCGGCCGTCCCACCGGCGGCGGCAGATGCTCGAACCCGTCGAGGGCCTGGACCACGCTGCGGCCCTGATACCAGGGCATGTTGGGGCTGTGGCGGGTGATGTTGTCGCCCTCGCGGGCCGAGATCGGCACGAAGGCCAGGGGCTCGACGCCGAGGCCGGCGAGATAGGAGCGGTAATCCTCGGCCACCTCGCCGAACCGTTCGGCCGAATAGCCCACCAGATCCATCTTGTTGACCAGCACCACCACCTGGCGCACGCCCAGGAGATGGAGCAGATAGCCGTGGCGGCGGGACTGCTCCTGCACCCCCTCCTTGGCGTCGATCAGCAGCAGCGCCGCTTCCGAGCTGGCCGCCCCGGTCACCATGTTCTTGAGGAATTCCTTGTGGCCCGGCGCATCGATGATGACATAGGGCCGCTTTTCCGTGCGGAAGCGGATCTGCGTCGTGTCGATGGTGATGCCCTGATCGCGCTCGGCCTGGATGGCATCCATCAAAAAGGCCCATTCGAAGGGCATGCCGCGGCGCTCGGACATCGCCCGGATCGCCTCCACCTTGCCTTCGGGCAGGGATCCGGTGTCGTGCAGGAGACGGCCGACGAGGGTCGATTTGCCGTGATCGACATGGCCGACGATCACGATCTTCAGGGGGCTGTCTTGACTGGTCATGCGGGGTTCGATCCGGTCCGGGACAATATCGTGGCGTTCACATGTAGCCTGCGGCCCGCAGGCGCTCGAAGGCATCCTCGGTCTCGTGATCGAGGGCCCGGCCGGAACGTTCCGGCACTCTGGTGGTCTCGAGCTCGCGGATGATCTCGTCGATGGTGCGGGCCTCGCTGTCCACCGGGAAGGTGATGTCCCGATCGCCGAGGGAGCGGTAGCGCTTGCCCTCCCTGGCGAAATAGAGATCGATCACGGGGATGTTCTCGCGCTTGGTGTAGCGCCAGATATCGACTTCCGTCCAATGCAGGATGGGATGCACCCGGACATGGGTGCCGGGCGGGAAGTCGGTCATGTACTGGTTCCAGAACTCGGGGGGCTGGTCCTTCATGTCCCAGGAATTGTCGGCGCCGCGCGGGCTGAAATAGCGTTCCTTGGCCCGCAGCGCTTCCTCGTCGCGGCGGATGCCGGCGATCAGCCCCTCGAAACCGTGCTTGTCGATCGCCTGCTTGAGGCCCAGCGTCTTGCGGGCGGCCGAACGCGCCGCCGGCGGCAGGGTGGGATCCACCGCCTCGATCGGCGGACAGGGCTCGGAAATGAAGTTCAATCCCCATTCCTTGGCGTAATGGTCGCGAAAGGCGTACATTTCCGGGAACTTCTTGCCGGTGTCGACATGCAGGACCGGAAACGGAACATGGCCGAAGAAGGCCTTTCGGACCAGCCACAGCACGACATTGCTGTCCTTGCCCAGGGACCAGAGGATGGCCAGCTTGTCGAGCTTGGCGAAGGCTTCGCGCAGGATGTAGATGCTCTCGGCCTCGAGCGCGTCGAGATGATTCATGCAGGCCTCGTTGTGGCGATGAAAGGGACGGGTCCGAACGGAGGCGTTCCGGTGCGCCCGTTTGATAGCCGATCCGGCCGCCGATGGCATCACTTTTGTGCACTGCACAATCGCGGCAAGCGCGAAAAAGTCGCAGAGGACACACTCGGGGATGAACGGGCCCAAGCGCCGTCCCGGCGGTCGCAAAACCGCGGCGGGCGGGCTAGGCAGGGAACCGGAAGTGCATCCCGCCGCCGGATGCACGGCAGCGAGGGATGCGCGAAATGGCCGATGTCCGCATTTTCTGGGATCCCCGGGGCATCAATCTGGATGCCCTCGGCCGCAAGCGCTTCCTACGCCTGACCGACGGCGATACCCCCTATGTCTCGATGTCGATCCGCATGCTGAGCATCGACACGCCGGAAGTGCACTATCCCGGCAACCGCAACCCGGCCGGGCACGACGAGGCCCTGGCCGAGCTCGCCGGCTGGCTCGAGCAGGGACGTGCACCGGTCGGCGACGGGCTCGCCGCCCATCTCCACCCCCGTCTCGCCAGCGGCCGCGCCGGCAGCCTGCAGAAGGAACAGGGCGAGGCGGCGACGGCCGCCTTCGAGGAACTGGTGAGCCGCAGGCTGACCCGCCCGAGCGGCCGCCGCCGGCCGGTGTTCCTGCGCGCCGCCGATCAGCCCTTCGACCGCTACGGCCGCCTGCTGGCCTACATGGCTCCGTCCTACAGCAGTGCCGAGCTGGCCGGCATGACCCGGGCCGAGCGCGCCACCTTCAATCTGCTGATGGTCGAGAACGGCTGGGCCGCTTCCTTTCCCATATATCCGAGCCTGCCGCGCCACGAGGATCTGGTGCTGCTGCGGGAAGCGGCGCGAAGGGCGCAGATCGAGGCCCGCGGCGCCTGGGCCGAGCCCGGCATGCTGACCGGCTACGAGTTCCGCATGTGCTACCGGCTGTGGGAGATCACCCGCAAGCTGGTCGGCGGCGCTCGGCTGAGCGCGGGCGAGCGCATGCGCTGGGTCCATCGCTACTGTGTCGATATGACCAGCCGGGAAATCTTCGCCCCGGCCGAATACTATCGGGTGGCGCCCTGCGATCGCCTGTTCCTGTGGCCCGAGGATGTGCCCGAAGCGGTCGCCCGGCTCAATCTCGAACCGCCGCGCTGAGCCGCCCTACCAGTAGCGGACGCGACCGGTATCGATATGCACGAAGTTGGAGCGGGGATAGTAGCCGACGCCGCCGCCCCTGAGGCTCACCGCCGCCTTGCGCACCAGCGCCAGCCGCCGGCCGGGAACCCGGAAATCGATCGCCTTGCCCTGGATGTGCAGGCTCTTCTTGGCCGCACCCCGGCCCATGCGGCGCAGCATTTCGTTGGTCTTCTTCGAGCGGTAGCCGCCGATCACGTGATAGGGGGCACTGGTCTCGAGCTTCATCCCCAGCAGGAAGAGAAGATCGAGAAGCCCGGGGTCGATATGCTTGACCTCGCCCGTGCGCCAGTCCCGGAGCACGTAGTCGATGGCCCGCAATTCCTCCTCGATGTACCGGCCATCGGCGAAATATGTTGCCCGCAGCTTCTCGCCGGTATGCAGATGCTGCAGCGTCAGGCGCCGTTCGCGGACATGGGCTAGGGCCGGGAAACTCAGCGTGGCGGTGATCACTGCCGCCGTGGCCCCTTCGAGAAAACGACGACGCGGCATCGCCGGCCGAGGGGGCATTCCTCGATCCTTTTCTTGGCTCACGAGTTCTTCTTCACGCTTGGCGTTTTTCCTGGCATTGGCCGAAACCGATCCGCACCCACTCGCCGGACAGGGAGCGCGGAGGCAGCATCGACGAGAAATCTTAACATGCGCCTAACCGCTCGACGGTCCTGCCGCAACCAGAACGCAAAGGGAACAGGCGATCCTCGACGGCCATCGGCTAGGAGGAATCGCGCTCCATTTCGGCGCGGAACAGGGCCGGCCGGCGGCGGCCGGCGGACTTCGCCCGATAGAGGGCGAGATCGGCCCGCCGCAGCAGTTCCGCCCCGCTGCGGGCATGGTCCGGGAACAGGGCGATGCCGATGCTCAGACTGGCCTGCAGGCGATGTCCGTCGAGCTCGAAGGGCTCGACGAAGGCATCGAGCAGCCGCCCGGCGAGCCGCAGACACAGCCCCTCCCCCTCCACCCCCTCCTGGATCACCGCGAACTCGTCGCCGCCCATGCGGGCCAGCATGTCGGCGCGCCGGATGCAGGTGCGCATGCGGCGGGTGGCGGCCCTGAGCAGAGCATCGCCGATGGCATGCCCGTAGGTGTCGTTGACATGCTTGAAATGGTCGAGATCGAGCAGCAGCAGACCGAGCCGCCGGTCGCGGCGCGGCCGGCGCAGCGCCTCCTGCAGCCGCTCCTCGAACAGCCGCCGGTTGGGCAGTCCGGTGAGCATGTCGTGATGGGCCAGATGGCGCACCCGCCGCTCCTGGACATGGGAACGGGCCAGCAGAAAGCGGGTATGGCCCACCTCGCGATAGAGCAGGAACAGCATGATGGCGGCACTGCCGGCCAGCCCGGCCAGCGACAGGCTGTTGCGCTGGGACAGGGTGGTGAGCTCCTCGCGCAGCATGGTATGCCGCTCGGCCACCTCGTGGACGGTGGCCAGGGAGATCTCGTGCAGCGGCTTCTGCATCGCCTCGAGGGCCAGCCGCATCTCACGGGCCGCGGTGGCGTCCGAGCGCACCCGTTCCAGGAGCGGCGCCAGCCGCTCGAGGCTGGCGAGCAGATCGGGGACCAGCTCCTCGACCCCGGTTGCCTCGCGTACCAGCGCGGTGTCCTCCCCCTCGATCAGCAGGGGCAGTCGGCTCCAGAAGATGTCGAAGCGCTTTTCGAGTTCCTCCGGCGCGCCGGCATCGCCGGTGATCTGCTGCTGGAGGGTGTAGAGCAGCCGTTGCAGCTCGAACTCCGCCTGGAAGACGTGCCAGGCGCTCTCGCTGGCGGAGGCCAGTACCACCTCGTTGCCCCGCTCCAGGCGCCAGGTGTTGTAGAGCAGACTGACGGCGAACATCGCCAGGGCGGTGATCAGCAGGACATAGGTGAGCAGCCGCGAGTATCGGGGGGAGCGCTGCGGGGTCCGGCCGGCCATGTCATCTGATCGCCAGACGATCGAGCTGCCAGACGGAATGCTGCCGGATCAGACGGGTATCGAGTTCCGGGTGATCGGACCAGGGATAGACGATCCAGAGCGGTCCCTTGCCGCGGCGCGACAGGCGTCTTCCGTCGAGGCTCCAGGCGATCAGCACCTCGTGCCGGGCGAATTCCTCGAGCGGGATGTCCACCACGTAATCGTTGAGGGCGATGGCCCGGGCCACTTCGCCCCGCGCCTGCACCACCGCCATCAGGCGCCGCGCGGCCACCCCCTCGAACACCCCCTCGCCCGGCGTCCAGGGGGTACGGGTGGTGATGCGCAGCATCCCCAGCGTTTTCAGCAGGGCGAGATCGAACCGGGCCTCCTCGCCGACATTGGTGCAGCCGATGGCGCCGGATATCCGCAGCACCACCTCGCCCTGCGGCGGCGGCAGGCAGGCGGTGGCGGCGGGCATGGCGGGCAGCAGGAAAAGCAGCGCGAGCGCCACCGGGCCCGTTGCCCTTCTCCTGTCCCTCATCACGCCTCTCCCGCGGGTCCGGGACCAGTCTTAACCCAAAGACAGATTTCGTGGGCGTTTTCTTCCACCGCCGTGGGGCGTCTCCAGAAGAAAGGGGCGGCCGAAGCCGCCCCGTGAATGGGATCGATATGTCCCGGTCTGCGGAATCAGCTTCCGTTTTCGACCGTGACGCCGACGGTCACCACGTTGCCCACATTGGTGCCGCTCTGGGCGACGCCGGTGGCAACCGAGTGGGCGACGGCCCGGTTGACGATCGACTGGTCGAAGTTCTCGTAGGTCTTCTGGCCGATCACCGTCAGCCCCGAGGCCTGGTCGCCGTCCAGCGTCATGCTGACGACATTGACGGCATTGAGGGCGCTCTGGGTGAGCCCGTTGATGTCGTCACCGGAATTCGCCTTGTTCTTGACGAGCTGCTTGGTGAGCCTCGAGGCGCCGCCGGCGCTCTGCAGCAGCAGCATCTGGTTGCCCACCAGCTCCCCGGGATCGAGCGAGCCGCCATCGTCGCTGATCGAGATCAGATTGGCGACATTGGTGCCGTCCTGGCTGCTGGAATTGATGTCGCCGGTGGCGCCGATGGTATTTTCGACGACCTGCCAAGTCTCCTCGGTCTGGCCGTAATCGTCGAGATTCAGGTCATCGGCGAGCCAGGAGCCGAAGGACTGATAGACCAGATACACATCACCGGTATCGGTGCCGTCATAGGCATCGGTGACCGCGAAAGTGTTGGCGACATTGAGCCCGGTCTGGGCGACGCCGGCGGCACCGAGGCTGGCCGAGGCGTCGTTGGTGACCCGCTGCACATCGGCGAAGAGCTGGGCCGCGGCATAGATGTCGCCATGGCCGGCGATGAAGCTGGCGATGCCCGGGAACAGGCCCACCAGGATCGGATCGAGGGCGACGCCGCCATCGTCGAGGCTGGTGCCCGCCCCGTCACCCGCACCCGGCGTGACATCGACCAGCGAGATCAGATTGGCGACGTTGGTGCCTTCCTGGCTCGAGTCGACGATGGCGCCGGCATCGATCTCGTTGAGCACGTTCTGCTCGTTCTGGACGTCGAAGTCCTGAATGATGATGTTGACCTGCCCGGCCTGCGCTGCACCCAGGGATGCGAGCAGGGCCACGGCGGTGGTTGAGAGAAGGAGTTTCATTCCTATAACCTCCAGATGTGGTTGTCGGACCACACCCACCCCGCCCCATGCGGGGTGGGCTCATCTTACGGCTCCTGCACCGGCAGG
>CAYYZI010000007.1:17245-20044 GCA_964475675.1 uncultured Geminicoccaceae bacterium | reverse complement strand
TGAGCATTCAGAGCATTCAGAGCATTCAGATTTTTCACCAGTGTTCGTCACTTAAGCCAGAGCCGCCAGGGGGTCAGGCGCGTACCGCCTTCGCCGGCGGCGAGCGGAATGCTCGCTTCGATGCGCAGGCGTCCCGCCTCCTCTTCCACTGCCACCCGCGCCGCCACCGCCCGGTCGAAGGTGGCGATCCGCGTGCCCTGCGGTCCGGCCTGAAAGTGGAACGGTTGGCTGTCGGCGAAATACCAGCTTCGCGGCAGGGAGAAGAGGGTTTCGAAATCGGTCCGCCGCTCGATCCAGCGCCCCCAGAGCTGCTGGAAGTTCCAGGCACCGGCCTCCGCCACCGCCGCCTCCACCACCCGCAGGCCGACGGCACCGGCGATGCCGGCGGTCCGGAGCTGCCAGGCGAGGCCGCGATGGCGCCTTCCGTCGAGTTCCTCGGTGAGGGAGGCGAGGGCGAGGGCGAGACGCTCCTCCCGTGCCCCGGTGAAACGCAGCACCACCTCGCCGCCGGCGACCTCGGCGCCGAGATAGCGATAGGCGGAAAGCGGCAGGATGCGCAGGCGGCGGCCCCCGCGTCGCGGCCAGGTCATGTCCCCGGCCTCGCGCTCGCGGAGGTAGGCCTTCCAGTCGGACACGCCCCCCGCCTCGCCCCGCTCCAGGACTTCGAGGGCCATCGCCCCGCCGTCGAGCGCTCGCGGCAGGGCGTCCACCAGCGCCCGGTCCCCGACGAAGATCCTCCGGATGCCGATGACGCCACCGTTGGCGTTGCGGGCGAGCTCGATCCCGGCGCGGTTGGGGAAAAGCACCCGGATCCGATCCTCCCGCTCGATCACGCTCGGGGTGGATTCCGGGAAGCGGAGAACGGCAGCACCCGTATCGGCCTGCACGGGGCGAACTCCCCCGAACAGGATCGCACGCTTTGTCGAGCCGCTGGCGCTGCGCAGGGCAACGGCGTCCCGCCTCTGCAGAACGGACAGCAGATCCTCGGCCGCGAGTTCCGCCGAGACACGGAGTTCCCGGAGCGCGCCCTCGGGACTGCGCAGCCGCAGCCAGATTTCCCTGGCGCCGCGCAGGGAGGCCGGGAGTTCGGCCGCCACTCTCGTCTCATCGCCCGGCTCCGGCGAGCGCCAGACCGTCTGCCAGCCTGCACCATCTGTGGAAAAGGCGATCTCGAGCCCGCCGCCGAGATCGCCGACGCGGGTGGAGGCACCGTCATCGGAGTTCAGACGCAGGGAGCGGACCGGCCGGCGGAAATCGAACCGCCAGACCAGATCACCGCTCCAGAGTACGGCATCGGCTTCCCGGACGTGCAGCAATGCGTCGAGACCGTCCCGGCGGGCCTCCTCGAGGAGTTTCGGGGCTGCCGCCGCGTTCGCCGGATCCAGGAGATCGATCTCGTCGGGATCGTCGACCGGCGTCAGCCAGGAATTGCGCAGCCGCCCACCGAAGAGACCGGCATAGCTGAAGAGGGCGGTACCGTCCCCGCGCAGGCGCAGGGAAGCACCCGCCGGCAGGCGTCCGACCAGCAGGAGCCGGCCGAGACGCGGCTCGTCCAAGGCCTCCCGAGCGACGATCCCGAAAAGTTGATCGCCGTCCTCGGGGCGTACCGGCACGATCTCGGCCGGCAGGGAGACCTCGCGCCAGCCTTCCGTTTTCCGGTCCTGTTCGGCGACTGCGGCGGTACCGAGCAGCAAGGCCACCGAAACGACCACCCGGCCGAGACGGCTTCGCATCGGTTTCTGTTTCCGTCTTGGGACGACCCGGGCACGCATCGCACCGCATTCAACATAACGGAATGCGGAAATATGTCAAAGGCGGGGCGCACCACCTTCTCCGCTGGCGGGATCCGGCCACCCCTGCCCGAGTCGTGCCCGCGTGTTTGTTCGACGAAACAGCCCTCCTCGCCGGCGCCGGCATCCAGGGCGCCGAGCGCATCCGTCGCGGCGACGGAGCCGCGGCGAGGTCAGCGCCGGCCGCCGGGCCAGGTCAGAAACGGCATGTTGACGACGATGCCGGTCTCCTTCGCCGTGATCTCACCGGCCTCGATCGCCCTCTCGAGCTCCGCCATGCTGCGGAGCAGCCGCGCCTTGCCCGGTTCCACCCAGCGGACCAGCACAATCTCCCTGAGTGGCCGATAACCCTCGCTTCCGGGCGGATGATCGAAGATGTCGGGCTGGAAGCCGAGCGGGCCGCGCGGTCCCTCGGGCTCCAGCCCGTTTTCGAACACATGGACCCGGGCCAGGAGAGCCTCGGGCGTGTCGGCCAGCGCCGGCACCACCAGCACCGGCGAGCCCATCATCTCGGTGAGGACCCGGGCGATGCCCGGATCCGAGGTCTCGGTGTGCAGGAACAGGATGCGTTCGCCCTCGCTGTAGCCGGTGACCGGCGGGATCACCGGCGCATTCTCCGGCGTCTCCATCGTCATCGGCCGCTTCATGGATTGCATGTCCTGGGCCCGCAAAGGGGCGACCGCATGGAGTGCTCCCAGAAGGATCAGAAGGAGCCCCGCTTTCGACAGAGTGAACCGCATGCCGCCTCTCCCCGAATGATCGGTGTCACCGTTGCCGTCGATGGGGGAGGCTAGCCGCCGTACCCGGGTCCGGAGTCAAGCGGGGTGATGGCAGACGGTCGCGGGCCGCGGGTCTCAGCGCATGGTCACGCGCAACCGATACGGGGCGGGCGAGCGGGCATCGTTGGAACCGTCGCGAACCTCCAGGATGTAGCGGCCCGCTGCCTTGATGTCCGCGAAGCTGGCGAAGGGTTCGCCCGCTCTGGGAGCGGTCTGCCAGCCCCAGACCT
>CAYYZI010000007.1:0-17145 GCA_964475675.1 uncultured Geminicoccaceae bacterium | reverse complement strand
GCCGTCTTCGGCGTATCGTTGGGCTCGCCCGTATCGGCGGTGGCCGCCAGCCCGACCTCGAGGCGATACGGCTTCGGCGTCCGGGCATCGTTGGAGCCGTCGCGAACCTCGAGGATGTAGCGGCCCGGCGCCTTGATGTCCGCGAAACTGGCGAAGGGTTCGCCCGCCCTGGGCGCGGTCTGCCAGCCCCAGACCTGGCTCCCGTTGGCGTCGAGCACCCGATAGGCCATGTTGAGTTCGGCCGGCATCGCCGCGAAATCGATCTGAAGCTCGCCCTGACGCGGCAGCTCGACAACATAGTGGTCGACATCGCCCCGCGGCAGGATGCTGGCTTCATTTGCGGCCCCGAGTGGGAGCACCGTTGCCGTCTTCGGCGTATCGTTGGGCTCGCCGCTGTCGGCTGTAGCTGCCAGTTTGACGGCGAGCCGATAGGCTTCCGGCGAACGGGCATCGTTGGAGCCGTCACGAACCTCGAGGATGTAGCGGCCCGGCGCCTTGATATCGGCGAAGCTGGCGAAGGGCTTTCCGGCCAGGGGGGCGGTCTGCCAGCCCCAGACCTGGCTCCCGTTGGCGTCGAGCACCCGATACGCCATGTTGAGATTGCCTGGCATCGCCGCGAAATCGATCTGAAGCTCGCCCTGATGGTCGAGTTCGACGAGGTAGTGGTCGACATCTCCGCGCGGCAGAATGCTGGCTTCACTTGCGACCCCGAGCGGCAGCGCTGTCGCCGTCTTCGGCGTATCGTTGGGCTCGCCGGCATCAGCGGTGGCCGCCAGGGTGACGATCAGTCGGTACGGCTGGGGCGAGCGGGCATCGTTGGAGCCGTCGCGAACCTCCAGAATGTAGGGGCCCGGCGTCTTGATGTCGGCGAAGCTGGCGAAGGGCTTTCCGGCCAGGGGGGCGGTCTGCCAGCCCCAGAGCTGGCGTCCCCCGGCGTCGAGCACCCGATACGCCATGTTGAGATTGCCCGGCATCGCCGGGAATACGACCTGAAGCTCGCCCTGATGGTCGAGCTCGACGAGGTAGTGGTCGACATCGCCGCGCGGAGCGATCGTCCCCGTCATCACGTTCCCGAGCGACAGCTTCGTGGCCTCGGCCGGCTTGTCGTTGGGCTCCACCTCGCTGACCGCACGTGCCGCACTCGTGGAAGGGGTGGGCGTGGTCGAGGCGGAGGAAGCCGCCGCCACATCCTGCCCGTCCGCGGCATCGACCTCGGCGGGACAGGAGAACCGGAAGTTCCACCGGGTGCCGCTGGTGCCCTCGCAGTTGGGCTCGACCTCGACGGTGAGCTGCTCGCTGCCGGTCAGGATGTCGAGGAGTTGACGACCGGATCCGCCCGTACAGCCGGTATCGTGCAGCAGCCGCCCGCCCGAATAGAGACGCATGCGGTCCTTGATGCGGTACATTTCCCAGGAAAACGAGGCCTTGCCGGTAAAGCCCCCCATATCGACACGGATCGTCTCCGGCGCATCGCTGCCGGCGCCCACCGCCGAATTGCAGGCGGCGACCCGCTCCTCTTCCTTCTCGATGCGGAAGGGAAAGCGCAGCTCCTCGTCGGTGCCCTGCAGCCGCGCCACCAGCCGATACTCCTCGCCGGCCTCGAACAGGTCCTTGCCGAGGGTGAGGGTGAAGCGGCTTTCGGCCGTCTTGAACAGATCATCGAGCGGATCGATGCGGGAGACCGGGAAGGGGACCGTGACGCTGGTCCGCTTCTCCAGCGTCGTCGCATTCAGCCCCGGCCCCTCGACCTGCCAGGTGAAGGTCAGCTTCTCGTCGATGCCGGCGAGGCCCAGTACCCCGACCCGGGCCACCGCCTCGATCTCGCTGCCGAGCGCGAATTCGCCGAGATCCCCGGCCGCGGTGCTGATCACCCGCGGGGCCGGGCGCGCGCTCACCGGCGGCGGCCAGGTGAGGGCCCCGCTGAAGAGATATTCGAGCGTCTGTGAGCGCGGCGGCGAAGGCTGGGGCCGGGCCTCCATGTCCTCGCGCAGCCCGGCGACCAGGGTCTCCCCGGCCACCTTGTAGATGCGCTGCCAGATGCGTCGCGCCAGATCGCTGCCATCGAGGTTGAGATAGGGCTGGAGCTCGGGATACGCGTTGTAGAGAAAGCGCCAGTGGTCGCGCAGGGCCTCGTGCAGTCGGGGCTGGGTGCGGAACTTGCGATAGATCTGGCGCGGGTCGTTGACGCGCGCCCGGAAGAAGAAGTCGATCCCCGACGGTAATTCGGGCAGATCGACACCGGCCATGATTTCGCCGGTGTAGAGGATCTTCACCCAGCGATTGACCTCGGGATCGGCGGCATAGACCATCTCGCCGGTGAGCCAGCTTCGCCCCACGCCTTCCTCGAACAGGGCGGGCAGGAAGACGCGGCAGACCACATGCTCCATGGCCGAGCCGACAGCGGCGGCGACATAGTAGCCGGCCGGGCCGGTCTCGGCCGCGGCGGCTCCCTTGACCAGCTCCGTGGCGTTGCTGAAGAGCGTACCGCAGCCGGCCCGCAGACCGGCCTGGACCAGTCCGAGCGCGCCCTTGTCGTAGTAGTATCGGGCCACCGTCGAGATGTGACGATAGCTCGAATAGAGCTTCCACAGCTCGGCGAAGCCGGCTTCGTGGGTCCTGTAGAAGCTTTCGGCGGCGATCAGCCCGTCCCGGCTGCGCGGCGGCAGCTGCTGCAGGAAGGTCGCGTAGGCGGCCTGCATCGCCCGTTCCTCGAGCCGGCGCTGGAGGCGCAGCAGGCTGCGGCACCGTCTCCAGCGCCAGCCGCTCCTCGGCGAGACCGGCCGCCGCCGTCAGCAACGGCCGAGCATAGCCTTCCGGCGCCGGCAGCTGCGGTGTCGGTTCGACCCTGTCCGCGCCACCGCCGCCGGCCTCGGGAAGCTGCAGCACCGTATTGTCGAAGTCATCATCGTCGGGCGGATCGCGCGGATCCTCCTCGCCGATCACCCGGATTTCCACCTGCGCGCGGCGCCACTCGTCGCGATGATCGCGATAAAGGGCTGTCAGAACCACGCGGCCTTCGCGGCCCTTTCCCCGCACGCCGAGCAGCATTTCGGTGGCGCCGCCCTGAAAGCTCCGGCGCGGGTTCACGACGAAGGCGGTCCGTTCCGCCCGTCGCATCGCGTCGCGCAACGGCGGGTTGTCGCGGCCCTCGGCGAACTCGGCCAGCTTCGCCGTCGGGGTCGACGCCTGGTCGATGGGCAGCACGAACAGGAGAACCTCGCCGAATTCGGGAGCATGCGCATCGCGCCGCAACGGGATCTCGACCCGCCGCTGGCCGTAGACGGTGACATGGGGCACCGGAAAGGCCAGCCGCTGTTGGCCGCGGGCGATCGCCTCGGTGCGCAACTGTTCGTTGAGCCGATAGGCGCCGTAGTAATACTGAGCGATACCGGGAGATGCCGACATCACCGGAGCATGCGCGAGCTGGGCGGCATAGGCTTCCTGCTCGCGGAACTCGCGCTCGATCGTCGAACCGGGAAACAGACCGGGCCAGGCTCTCGCCGGCTCCGGCCCGTAGCGCCGGAACTGGGCGATGTGTCGCAGCTCGTGCACCAGGGTGAGCTCGATCAGCAGTCCGCCATCCTGACGCGGACGGAAGTCGCCGTCCCCGTCGACCTCGACGGCGACCATCGGGTTGAGACGGATCAGGCCGCCCTCCCCGGTCCAGCGCGCGAAGCCCCGCGACACCCCGCCGGTGCCGTCGGAAGCTGTGATCAGCGATCGATCGACGCGGATTTCAACGGGAACGGAGAAGCCCGCTGCACGCATGCGGCTGGCGACCAGCGCCACCAGGCGCTCGGCGGTCTCCTGGACGTCCGGTTGCGAGTAATAGAGCTCGAGCTGTCGCCGGTTGGCGCGGTCGAGATCGTGACCGAACGGGTCGGAGTACTCGTAGCCCTGCGCGGTCACCGGCTCCACCGGAGCGGCGACGAGCATCGCCAGTACGGTGAGGAGGCAGCCGCCGGCGCGACAGAGGCGCCCCACGATCGGCCACGACCGGAAATTCCCGGGACGACGCGCGGAGCTGCCGGGCTCGCCCCCCTCGATTGTCATCCGACACTCCTCGGCCGGTTCTCGCGGACAGCCGCCGGAAAGGGGATCCGATGGCGGTCCGAAGCGAAAGCATTTCATGATGCCACGGCAGCCGCCGCATGGGAAGGCGGCCGGTGCGGCGGCGTTGCGGCGCGGCAGCGGACGCATGGCAGGAAGGAGTTGTCGGGTGGCCGGCCGGCTTGGTAATTCCAGACAATGATCCGACCCGGACCGGGGCCAGACGAGGAGGGGCCGATGGGGAAGCGGATACTGGTGGTGGACGACGAGCCCAACATCGTCCTGTCGCTGGAATTCCTGATGAGGAAGGCGGGCTTCGAGGTCGAGGTGGCACGCAATGGCCAGGAGGCGCTGGCGGCGATCGCGCGGCAGCCGCCGGATGTGCTGCTGCTGGACGTGATGATGCCGGAGATGGACGGGTTCGAGGTCTGCGAGCGGCTCCGGGCCGATCCCCGCGGCCGGGCCACCAAGGTGGTGATGCTCACCGCCCGTGGCCGGGACAGCGAGCGCCAGCGTGGCCTCGCCCTCGGGGCCGATGCCTATGTCACCAAGCCCTTCTCGACCCGCGAGCTGGTGGCCAGGGTCAAGGCCATGCTGGAAGAGGACTGAGCCGGCTGTGTCCGACCCCTGTCCCCGAGCGGGTTTCGCTTCCCCGCTATTCGGCGCGCTGCCGGCCCGCTTCAAATCGGCTGCCGGCAAGGCCATACTGCGGGTGGGAAATACGGCACGGCGTCCCCGCTTTCGCCGACACGGGAGAAGATTGCGGGCGTGCGCTTCGAGGATCCGGCGAGGAAGATGACGTCGTTCGACGCCCGATCGCGGCGATGGGCGCGCGGCCATGGATAGCCGTCGCGATCGCATGCTCCTGGTGCTGGCGCTGCTCGCCAGTTTCGCCTTCGGCTACCCGGTGCTGGCGGTGGTCGATGCGCTGGCCGGCTGCTGTCTGCGCGCATCCGTCGCGCTCTACATGTTCCTGTCCTGGGCGCTGGTGATCGCGGTGGCGGCGGCACTCGTGCTGCGGCGTGGCGAGGGCGGCCGATGATCGGCACCCTGGTCGCACTCCTGGCCTCGTTTCTCTATCTCGGACTGCTGTTCGGCATCGCCAATTACGGCGACCGCAGCGCCGCCCGCGACCACACGCTGATCGGCAGCCCGCTCATCTATACGCTGAGCCTCGCCGTCTACTGCAGCGCCTGGACCTTCTTCGGCAGCGTCGGCCTCGCTGCCGAGGCCGGCGTGGCCTTCCTGCCGATATATCTCGGTCCCACCGTGATCGCCGTCCTCTTTCCCATCCTGCACGGCAAGATCCTGACCATCGCCAAGGCCTACGGGATCACCTCCATCGCCGATTTCATCGCCGCCCGCTACGGCAAGAGCAGTCTCCTAGGCGGGCTCGTCACCCTGGTCGCGGTGCTCGGCACGATCCCCTACATCTCCCTACAGCTCAAGGCGGTGGCCAACAGCCTCGACACCATCTTCGCCGCCTCCCTGGCCGAGCAGGCCGGCGGACCGGTGCCCGAGCCGGCACTGATCGTGGCCCTGGTGCTCGCCGTCTTCAGCATCCTCTTCGGCACTCGCCACATCGATGCCACCGAGCATCACGAGGGCATGGTGCTGGCCATCGCCTTCGAAAGCCTGGTCAAGCTCGCCGCCTTTCTCGCCGTCGGCCTGTTCGTGACCTACAGCATGTTTGACGGCATCGGCGACATTCTGGGGCGCCTCGAGGAGGCCGGCCGCGGGGCGCTGCTGACCATGCCGGCCACCGGTCTCACCTATGTCGACTGGGTCACCTACACGCTGCTGGCGGGCCTCGCCTTTCTCGCCCTGCCGCGGCAGTTCCAGGTGACGGTGATCGAGAATGTCGACAAGGACCATCTGCGTACCGCCACCTGGATGTTCCCCCTCTATCTGCTGGCGATCAACCTGTTCGTGCTGCCGGTGGCCATGGCCGGGGTGGTGCTCGGTCGCAGCGGCGATACGCTGATGCTGGAGCTGCCGTTGGCGGCCGGCAGCCACACCTTCGCCCTGATCGCCTATATCGGCGGCCTGTCGGCGGCCACCGCCATGGTCATCGTCGCCACCATCGCCATCTCCACCATGATCTCCAACGATCTGGTGATGCCAGCACTGCTCAGGGTCGAACGGCTGCGCCTGGGGCAGCGGCACGATCTCTCCGGGCTGGTGCTGGCGATCCGCCGGGCCGCCATCTTCCTGCTGCTGCTGGCCGGCTACGCCTTCTTCCGGCTGGTCGCCGAACGCATCGAGCTGGTCTCCATCGGCCTCATCTCCTTCGCCGCCATCGCCCAGCTCGCCCCGCTCATCCTGTTCGGTCTGTTCTGGCGCGAGGCCGGTCTGGTCGGTGCCCTGCTGGGGCTCGTGAGCGGCTTCGCGGTCTGGTTCTACACCCTGATCCTCCCGGCCCTGGTGTTCGCCGGCTGGCTCGACCCGGCGATCCTCGAGGAGGGGCTATTCGGAATCGCCCTGCTGCGCCCACAGGCGCTGTTCGGCCTCGAGGGTCTGACCCCCGTCACCCATGCCGTGCTGTGGAGCCTCGGCGTCAACACCCTGCTGATGGTGGTCGGCTCGCTGGCCACCCGCCCGAGCGATCTCGGCCGGCTGCAGGCGATCCTCTTCGTCGATGTCGAGCAGCGTCAGAGCTCGACCCGGCTGTGGCAGGGCGAGACCCGGGTGGCGGCGCTGCAGGATCTCCTGGTGCGCTTTCTGGGACGCGAGCGGGCGGTACGGGTGTTCGCCCGCGAGGCGCTGCGGCGCGGCCAGTCGCTCAGGGCCGGCGACCGTGCCGATGCGGAACTGGTCCAGCTCGCGGAACGGCAGCTCGCCCGGGCCATCGGCGCCACCTCGGCACGATTGATGGTGGCCTCGATCGTGCGCGGCGAGGTGATCGGACCCGATGCGCTGCTGCAGATCCTCGACGAGACCTCGCAAGCCATCGAATACAGCCAGAAGCTCAAGCAGAAATCGCGTGAGCTCGAGACCCTCACCGACGAACTGCGGCGGGCCAACGAGCGGCTGCGTCAGCTCGACCAGCTCAAGGACGATTTCATCGCCACCGTCAGCCACGAGCTCAGGACACCGCTCACCTCGATCCGTTCCTTCTCCGAGATCCTGCTCGACAATCCCGGATTGCCGGCCGAGCAACAGCGGCAGTTCGTCGAGATCATCGCCCGGGAATCCCAGCGGCTGACCCGGCTCATCGACGATGTGCTGGACCTCTCGAAAATCGAATCGGGCCGCATGGAATGGGATGTCGACGATCACGATCTGCGGCGCATCATCGAGGATGCGGTGGGCACCTCGGAGGGCCTGATGCGCGAGCGCGGCATCTCGGTGACCGCCAAATTCGGGGTGCGGCGGGCGCCGGTGCGCTGCGACGGGGATCGCATCACCCAGGTGATGCTCAATCTTCTGTCCAACGCCACCAAGTTCGTCCCCGCCGAGGGCGGCCGCATCCATGTCGAGCTGCGCGGCCTCGGCAACGAGTTCCTGGTGCGGGTGGAGGACAACGGTCCGGGGGTGCCGCCTGCCATGCGCGAGGCGATGTTCGAGAAATTCCGCCAGATCGGCGGCTCGATGAAGGACAAGCCGCATGGCACTGGCCTCGGCCTCGCCATCTGCCGCGAGATCGTCCAGCATTTCGACGGACGCATCTGGTGCGAGGAGGCCAAGCTCGGCGGCGCCGCCATCTGCTTCACCCTGCCGGTTCGCGAGACGGCTCTGCGGACCGCCGACCGGGCCCGCTCGGTCTAGGGCAGCCGCTGCTCGAGAACGGCGGCGAACAGCGCAGGATCGACATTGCCCCCGGACAGTACCACCAGGGTGACACGTTCCCGACAGTCGATGCGTCCCGCGAGGGCCGCCGCCAGGGCCACCGCACCCCCCGGTTCGACCACGATCTTGAGGGTCTCGAAGGCGGCGCGCATGGCCTCCGCCACCTCGGCATCGGAGACCGCGAGACCGCCGGCGAGCAGGCGCCGGTTGAGGGCGAAGGTGAGCTCGCCCGGGGTCGGGGCCAGCAGCGCATCGCAGAAGCTCTCACCGCCGGGCGGGTTGGTGCAGCGCGCGCCGGCACGCAGCGAGCGTGCGGTATCGTCGAAACCCTCGGGCTCGACGCTGTGGACCGAGATCCCGGGAAAGCAGTGGGCGAGGGCGAGGGCGCTGCCGGCCACCAGCCCACCACCGCCACAGGGGAACAGGGCGGCGTCGGGCTCGATGCCCATGGCCAGGCTCTGGCGGACGATCTCCAGCCCGACCGTGCCCTGACCGGCCACCACGAAGGGATCGTCATAGGGACGGATCAGGGTGGCCCCGCGCTCGGCGGCGAGGCGGGCACCGATCTCCTCGCGGACCTGGTGATAGCGGTCGTAGGTAACCACCTCGGCACCCCAGGCCTCGGTGGCGGTGCGCTTGATGGCCGGGGCATCGGCCGGCATCACGATCACCGCCGACAGGCCCAGCAGGCTGGCGGCGCGGGCCACCCCCTGGGCGTGATTGCCGGAAGAGAAGGCGACCACCGCCTTCGGCCGGCGCAGGGCCAGCGCATTGTAGGCACCGCGGAATTTGAAGGAGCCGGTATGCTGCAGCGGCTCGGCCTTGATCAGCAGCCGGCCGCCAACCCGCTCGTTGAGCCGTTCATGCTCCAGGAGCGGCGTGACCCGGGTGATTCCCTGCAGCCGGCGCGCGGCCGCCAGCACATCGGCGAAACCGGGAAGCGGCTCGCCGCCCGCGCTCTCCGCAGACTGCATCTCGGGCGCCGTCACGCCCCCTTTCCGAGCAGCGCCGGCAGTTCGGCGAGGGTGCGGATCTCGGCCGCGAGTTCGCCCGGCAGGCGCTCGCGCGGCGCGCCGCCGCGATTGACCCAGATGGTCACGAAGCCGAAGCTGGCCGCCCCGTGCGCGTCCCAGGCATTGGACGAGAGGAAGGCGATCTCCCGCGCCGCCAGCCCCAGCCGGCGGGTGGCCAGCATGTAGACCTCCGGGGCGGGCTTGAAGATCCCCACCTCCTCCACCGACAGCACCGCCTCCAGCCAGCCGCCGAGGCCGGCGGAGGCGACGCCGGCTTCCAGCATCTCCGGCGTGCCGTTGGAGAGGATGGCGAGGCGCATGCCGTGATCGGCGAGTGTTTCCAGGGTCGCCGGCACCTCGGGATAGGGGGCGAGGCGGTCGTAGGCCGCAAGCAGACGCCCGCGCAATCCGGCATCCTCGATGCCCAGGGCCTCGAGGGTGTAGTCGAGGGCCTCGCCGGTGACCCTCCGGAAGTCGGCATGGCGCTGCATCAGCGCCCGCAGCCAGGTGTATTCGACCTGCTTGCTGCGCCACAGCGCATTGAGCGCATCCGCCTTGTCGCCGAGCGCCGCCTTCTCGCCGGCCACCGCCGAGGCGAAGTCGAGCAGCGTTCCATAGGCGTCGAATACGCATGCCCGGATGTCGGACGGGTCGAACGATACGGTCACGAGGGCCTCTCCGGTCGCTGGCGGGGCAGGGGCAGGGCCATTCTGCCCGCGGCCACCGGAATCCGCAAATCACGGGGAAGTTCCCGCCGGGCCAAAAGCTGGCGGTAGACGAACCGCCCTTCCAGCACCCGCTGAACATAATTGCGGGTCTCGGCGAAGGGCAGCCGTTCGACCCAGTCGACGAGGCGGTGCGAGTCCTCGGCCCGCGGCCTGCCGTAGAGTGCGAGCCAGCTGCGGACCCGCGACGGGCCGGCATTGTAGGCGGCGATCATCAGCGCCGGATGGCCGAGGAAGCGGCTGCCCAGCCGTTCGAGATAGGAGGTGGCGAGGTCGAACTGGTAGCCGGGATCGCCCAGCAACCGCTGGAAACTGAAGGGCAATCCTTCGATGGCGGCGAGCGGGCGGGCGGTCGCCGGCATCAGCTGCAGGAGCCCGCGTGCTCCCGCGCGGCTGCGGGCGGCCAGCTCGAAATGGCTTTCCTGGCGGGCCATGGCCAGCAGCAGGGCGGGGTCGGCGGCCCTGCCCCGGGGTACCACGGCGTCCCGGAAGCGGGGCAGCGGGAAGGTGTAGAGCCGGGGTACCAGCCCGCGTCGGACCAGGCGCTTGGCGGCCAGCACGAACAGTTCGGGGCGCTGGCAGCGGCGCGCGAGGCGCAGCAGCAGCGTGGCTTCCGCTTCGGAGTGCACCGCGAAGGCGAGTCGCTCGACGAAGGGGCGGGCGAGATCGCCGGCATTGGCGTCGCACAGGGCGCGCACCACCCGGACCCGACTGTCGGCATCGAAGCGGCGGCGCAGGGCAGGCGAGGCTTCGGGCAGTGGCAGGATGTCGAGGCGCGGTTCCAGCCCGAGTTCCTCGCTGGCGCGCTGGCCATAGAAGGTGGTGGGAAAGGCCCGAGCCCGGTCGAACCAGGCATGGGACGCCTGGCGCCGGCCCAGCGCGGCTGCCGCCCGCCCCGCCCAGTAGGCGGCACGCGCCCGGCTCACCGGGGTCCTCACCGCCGCATGGAGTTTCTCGAAACGCTGGAGGGCCTCCGCCGGCCGTTTGGCGAAGCGCAGGGCGAGCCATCCGGCCAGCCATTCCGCCTCGGCATAGGCGACCCCGCTTTTCTGGCGATGGGTGCGGGCGAGCGCCCAGGCGCGGCGGCCGTCTCCGGCCTCCAGCAGGCGGCGGATTTCGGCCCGCCGCAGCCGCCACCAGCGCGCGGGTTCCACCAGCCGCGCCGGCGGTCGCAGCAGGATCTCCCGCACTCCTGCGCGCTTGCCCTTGCGGGCACGCCATTGCAGGCGATCGAAGCGCAGCCCGGGATCGCCACGAAGATGCTCCGGCACCCGTGCGATGTAGCGGTCGACGCCCGGCCTCGCCGCCTGCAGGGCGATGCGGGCCGCGGCCAGGCGACGGCTGGCGGCATCGACCCGCCCGAGCATGCGCCGGGCGGCACCGAGCTCGCCACGCCACAGCAATCGATCGAGCCGGGCGGCCTCGAGGGCGGGATCGAGCCAGGCGGCGAAGGCCGCGCGCAGGACGGTCTCCTCGCCGGCATCGAGCCGCGCCGCCGGCCATGCCCTGCGTACCAGCTCTTTCGCTTCGCGGCTTCGCTCGCGCCGCATCAGGGCGCGCGCCAGCAGCAGCCGGCCGCGTGCCGTCAGCGGCGGGTGCCGGTCGAAATAGGCGATCGCCCGGGCCGGATCGGTGCCGGTGTCGATGCGTTGCTCGGCCAGTCGCCGCAGACGTCCGGCCGCCGGCCAGTCGGGATGGCGGTCGAGAAAGCGCCGCAGCTCCGCCAACGGCCGTTCCCCGCCGTTCTCCCGCAAATCGCGCCATTCCAGATAGGCGCGCAGAACCGGGTCGCGAAGCGCGCGGGCCAGACGCGCCACCCGTGGCCAGTCCCCGGTACGCAGGGCGCCCACGGCCTTCTGGAAGCTCCCGTTGCGGGCGGCGGAGGCGGTCTGCGGCAGGCTTCCGAAAAACAGCGTCACGGCCAGCGTCAGGGCCGCGAGGATGCCTCTTGCGCACCGCCTGGAGCTCTGCATCATGCGCTCGCCGCCTCCGGCTGGCGGCCGCTGGGCCGCGCTTGCTGCTGCGCCTCGCTCCCTCTATGCTGCCCGCTGGTTAACATCACATGAAGAGCGCAGGTCGAAACATGGCGTTCCACGGCTCGATTGTGGCGCTGATCACACCTTTCCGCAATGGTGCGATCGACGTCGAGGCTTTTCGCGGTCTGATTGAATGGCACATCGCCGAGGGGACCCATGGCTTCGTGCCGGTCGGGACCACCGGCGAGAGCCCGACCCTTTCCCACGAGGAGCACGAGCGGGTGATCGAGCTCTGCGTGGCGGCGGTGGCCGGCCGGCGTCCGGTCATCGCCGGTACCGGCTCCAACTCCACCGCCGAGGCGATCCGTCTGACCCGTCATGCCAAGGAGGCGGGCGCCGATGCCGCGCTGATCGTCACCCCCTACTACAACAAGCCCACCCAGGAAGGGCTCTACGCCCACTACCGGGCGATCCACGATGCCGTCGATCTGCCGATCATCATCTACAACATTCCCGGTCGCAGCGTCGTCGACATGCGCCCCGAGACGATGGCGCGGCTGGCCGAGCTGCCCAACATCGTCGGCGTCAAGGATGCCACCGGCGACATCGTCCGCCCGCTGGTGACCCGGGAGATGTGCGGCGAGGATTTCTGCCAGCTCACCGGCGAGGACGCCAACACCCTGGCCTTTCTGGCCCATGGCGGGATGGGCTGCATCTCGGTCACGGCGAATGTCGCGCCCGGTCTCTGCGCCGCCGTCCACGAGGCCTGGCGGCGCGGCGATGCGGCCGAGGCACTGGCCCTGCACCGGCGGCTCCTGCCGCTGCACGAGGCGCTGTTCCTGGAGACCAGCCCGGCGCCGGTCAAATACGCCGTATCGGCGCTCGGCCGCTGTTCCCCCGAGTTGCGTCTGCCGCTGGTGCCGGTGGGCGAATCGACCCGGGCGGCGGTGGACCGGGCGCTGCGCGGCCTCGGTCTGCTCGCTTGAGCGGGCGATGAATGCCAGGGGCAACGGTCGCCGAATCATCGCCCAGAACCGGCGCGCCTTTCACGACTATCACATCGAGGAGCGGATCGAAGCCGGTCTGGTGCTGACCGGCACCGAAGTGAAATCCCTGCGCCAGGGCCGGGCCAACATCGCCGAGGCCCATGCCGGCGAGATGCATGGCGAGCTCTACCTGTTCAACTGCAACATTCCCGAATACGGCCCCGCCAGCCGCTTCAACCACGAACCGAAGCGGCCCCGCAAGCTGCTGCTCCACAAGCGGGAAATCGAGAGGCTGATCGGTGCCGTGCGGCGCAAGGGCATGACCCTGGTGCCGCTGGCCCTCTATTTCACCCCCAACGGCAAGGTCAAGGTCGAGCTCGGTCTGGCCCGGGGCAAGAAGCTGCACGACAAGCGGGCGGCCATCAAGGAGCGCGACTGGCAGCGCGAGAAGGCGCGTCTGGTGCGGCACCGGGTGGAGAGCTGAGAGGGGCGCTGCGGACGGCCCGTTAACCTTTCCGTAAGATCGGCGCTGTAAGCAATGAGCTGTCCGGAACACCGGAGCGGTTCATGCTGGCAATCATCGGGATCATCGTCGTCTTCGTCATGGTGTTCGGCGGCTTCATGCTGGCCGGCGGCAAGTTCGGCGTGATCATCAAGGCGGCCCCCTTCGAGCTGATGATCATCGGCGGGGCGGCGGTCGGGGCGTTCATGATCGCCAACGGCGGCAGCGTGCTCAAGGGCACCCTGGCCGACATCAAGCTGATCTTCTCCGGACCGAAATGGAAGAAGGAGGACTATCGCGACCTGCTGTCGCTGATGTTCATGATCGTCAAGCTGCTGAAGACGCGCGGGGTGCTGGTGCTCGAACCGCATGTCGACCAGCCGCACGAGAGCACCCTGTTCGGCAAGTTTCCCAAGATCCAGCACGACCATTTCGCCCTCGACTTCATCGCCGACACCCTGCGCATGATGACCATGAGCATGGACGATCCCTACCAGGTCGAGGACTGCATGCAGCGCCAGCTCAAGAAGCACCACGCCGAAGCGCATGCCCGGGCGGCGGCGCTGCAGACCATGGCCGACGGCATCCCGGCACTGGGCATCGTCGCCGCCGTGCTGGGGGTGATCAAGACCATGGCCTCGATCAACGAGCCGGTGGAGGTGCTCGGGGCGATGATCGGCGGCGCCCTGGTCGGGACCTTCCTCGGGGTGTTCATGGCCTACGGCTTCATCGGGCCGATGGCCGCCCGCCTCAACCAGATCCACGAGCAGGACGGGCAGTTCTACACCATCATCCGCGATACGCTGGTGGCCTATCTGCAGGGGCATTCGGCGCCGGTCGCGGTGGAGCTCGCCCGCGGCAACGTCCCCAGTGAGGTGCAGCCCAACTTTCAGGAAATGGACGAGCATCTCAACAGCCTGCCCTCCGATCCGCTGGCGGCGTGAGCACCATGGCCGGCACCAACCAGCCGATCGTCATCCGCAAGATCGTCGAGGAGGGCGGCCACGGCCATCACGGCGGTGCGTGGAAGGTGGCCTACGCCGATTTCGTAACGGCGATGATGGCCTTCTTCCTGCTGCTGTGGCTGATCAGCTCCGCCAACAAGGCGACTCTCGAGGGGCTGTCCCGGTATTTCAGCGAATCGGATCTCAATGTGGGCACCCCGGGCGGCAGCGGCGGGCTGCTCGACGGGATCACCCTGACCCCGGGTCAGTCTGCACCCCAGGCCCCGATCTCTCCCTTCCAGATGTCGGTGACGGTGCCCACCGCCGATACCGAACAGCCGCCCAGCTTCGAGCTCGATCTGAGCCGCCCCGAAGGCGAAGCCGGGGACAGCACCGCCGACAGCGACCGGCTGCTGGCGGCCGAGCGGGAGCGGCGCGAGCAGGAGAGTTTCGATCGCGCCAAGGCGGCCATCCTGAACACCATCGCCGCCACCCCCGAACTCGAGAAGTTCAAGGACCAGCTGGTCATCGACGAGACCCCCGAGGGGCTGCGCATCCAGCTCATCGATCGCGAACATTCGGCGATGTTCCCGGCGGGCGGTGCCCGCATGTATCCGCATACGCGCAAGCTGCTGCGGCTGGTGGCGCAGGCCATCAAGGGACTGCCCAACAAGATCTCGATACGGGGCCATACCGATGCCACGCCGTTCGCGGCACGCTCGGGCTACGACAACTGGAAACTGTCCACCGACCGCGCCAATGCCACCCGCGAGGAACTGGCCCGGCTCGGACTCGAGCCGCAGCGGATCGCCGAGGTGGTCGGCAAGGCCGATACCGAACCGTTCATCACCGAGGATCCGCGGGACCCGCGCAACCGGCGCATTTCCATCGTCCTGCTGCATGCCGGCCAGAGTGCCGGTACCGCCAGCGGCCACGAGGCGGAGGCCACGTCCGCCGGGTCGGAGAAGCCCGGCCGCGTGCCCTTCGGTGCCGAAACACCGGCGGGTGCGAAGACACCGGCGGCTGCCGCAGCACCTCCGACGTCCCGGCTGCCCGCTGCCACGGCCACCTCGCCGGCCACCGGAGCACCTCCGGCCGATGGCGCGCACTGACCCCAGCCCGGGTGTTGCCGGCGGGGCGAATTGCGCCGGGGCGCCATGGCGATCACCCCGGCCCGAGGCTGCATCTCCGCAAACCGGAGTGCGGTTTCGGTGCGGCGCGCCGGCGAGGTGGACCTAGAAGGCGTAGCGCAGCGAGGCGAACAGGTAGTGATCGGTGCCGACGACAGCATCGTGGCTGGCGCTGTAGGTTGCCGAAAGCGCCAGAGCATCGCCGAGCTCGAGCCGCATCTCGGCGCCGGCCTCGAGCCTTCCGGTCGGGCTGCGGGCGATGGTCTCCTCGCGGCTGGTCAGACCCTCGGTGATCCGGACTCGCCAGTCCTGCTGGATGAGACCGCGGGTGTACCCCAGCGATGCGCCGAAGCTCAGCGCGCCACCCTGCTTCAGCATCACCGGATCGCTGTTCAAGGACAGGCCGAGGCTGGCCAGCGATTCGTAGGCCTGCGCGTCGCCGAAGCGGACCTCTCCGAGATAAGGATCGGCGAGGCTGTAGCCCTCGATGCTCTGGCGCCTGAGGGTGATGTCGCCCCAGGGTGTGAGCAGGCCGAAGGGGAGGCGGCGCGGCAGGGAGATGCTCTGGCCGATCGACCAGCTGGTGCCCTCGGCCTGCGCCCGGCCGCTCTCGCCGAAGGCGCTGTCATAGAAACGCTGTTCGTGGGTGTCGCGGGTCCAGAGCGCATGGGTGCGGAACTGCAGGGCGCCCCTTTCGGTACGCAGCTCGAGACCGAACCCGTCCGACAGCACGCTGGCCCGCCGATCGACGCCGTCGCGGCTTTCCTCGAGGCTTTCGCCGTTGCGGGCGAAGGCGATGGCCAGGGTGGTGCGCGGCGACAGACGCCAGGCGAGACCGCCGCCGCCCCGCTCCATGCTTTCGGCGCGGAAGGCCGTGCTCTGCTCGTCGAAGGGCAGGGCGAAGGCCGAGTTCGTGCCGGCGTCCGCCGTCTCCTCCCGACCCACGGAGAAGGCGAAGAAGCGGGTCTGCGTGTCGTCGCTGCCGAGGAGGGCCAGGGCATTCAGCAGGCCGCTGTCGATGTCCTGCTCCAGCCGGGCGCTGCTGGCACTGCCGGCGCTCAGGCTGTTGGCCCAGTCCCAACCGCGGGTCAGGTAGTGCTTGACCAGACCGGCGATGAGCTCCTGGCCGGCGGGGCCGAAGTGGAGGTCGTCGTAGTACAGCGCCGTGCTGTCCGCATTGGCCGGATCGGCGGTGGTGATATTGGTAAAGCCGAACCGCCCGGGATCGGCGAAGACCCGTTCGATGAGGGTGAACAGATCGACGGCGATGATCCGGCTGCGACCGTTGGCATACTTCGCGAGATAGTCGTTCCAGCTCAGGACCTGGGCACGCTGGGAGGGCTTGCCTCCCGGATTGCGGCTCCAGTCGTGGAGAAGCATGAGGAACATGCGCCGGTTGCCACCGAGTGCGCCGAAGTTGCGCAGCCGCTGCAGCTCGCGGCTCATCACCGCTTTCGAGTCCCCGAGATCGCGGCCGGTGTTGATGTCGTTGTAGCCGAGATAGACGACGGTGAGGTCGCCGTTGCGGAAACCGGTCCCGGCCGCTTCGAAATTGTCTACCTCGTCCTTGAAGCTCCGGTAATTGCTGTCGCCTGCGGTGGTTCCGCCACGTGCATAGTTGTCGAGCTGTGCGAACAGGCCCTGGTCGCGGAGCTTGGTGGGCCAGGGATCGAAAGGCTGCAGGGAGTTGCGGACCGAATAGCTGTCGCCGAACACGATCGCCCGCTTGACGCGGACATCCTGCACCGAGCTGGCGCCCGGCAGGGCATAGGGATTGGCGACGGCGAAGGGGCTGGCAGTGCTGCCACCGGAACCGCTGCCCCCGCCCGACGAGCCTCCGCCGCTCGTGCCGCCGCCTGCGCTCGTGCCGCCGCCGCCCGACGAGCCTCCGCCGCTCGTGCCGCCGGCTGCGCTCGTGCCGCCCCCGCCCGACGAACCTCCCCCGCTCGAGCCGCCGCCTGCGCTCGTGCCACTACCCGAGGTTCCGCCACCGCTGGTCCCGCCACCGGCGGTGCTGCCGCCCGATGAGC
>CAYYZI010000006.1:0-20756 GCA_964475675.1 uncultured Geminicoccaceae bacterium | reverse complement strand
TACTGGCCGCGGTTTTCGTACCGGAGGCGCTGCGCCCGCTTGTTGCCTTCGCCGCCACGATCGCCGCCGGAAACACGGTGATGGTCCTCGAGCAGATCGCCCTGCGCAGCCTTGTTACCGGCATTTTCGGCACCGCCGGACTGGGCGCGCTGATGCTCGCCCGCCGGGTCGTCGAACTGGTCGCCGGTGCCACCTCGGCGGCTCTCGGCCGGGCCAGCCTGATCGGCCTCGCCCGCGACGCGGTCGGCAGTGCCGGCCGCCAGAGGACCCTGCTCCAGGCGATGGGTCTGGGCCTCGCCCTGGCCGTGCCGGTGGCGCTGCTGATGGCCCTGGCCGGCGGACCGGCGGTGCTGTGGCTGGCCGGACCCGACTGGCGAGAGAGTGTGCCGCTGATCGAGCTCAGCGCGATGCTGGTCCTGGTGCTGCCGATCAACGCGGTGCTGGCGCAGTGGCATTACAGCCATGACCGCGCCGGCCTCGAACTCGGTCTCCGCCTGCTCGGCACCGGCATGCTCCTCGCCTTCCTGCCGCTCGCTCTGGTCATGGGACTGAGCGGGGTCGTCCTGGCCATGGCCCTCAGAGCCTGGAGCATGGCCGGCCTTCGCCTGTGGCTGATTTTCCTGCGTCCCGGAGCGGTCGCCTCGCTCGCCCCCGAACGGATCCGATCCGCCTGTCGTCCACGGGCCTGAGGACGCAAAGAGAGAGGAGGGCCACAGCCCTCCTCTCGGCCTCCCTGACGATGTGGAACGACGATCTCAGCTCTGGGGCCTCCAGATTTCTTCGACCTTGTACTGGCCCTTCTTGACGCTGATGATCGACACGGGCTTCGGCGGCACCATGCTGGGCCGGGTGTAGGAGATTTCCCCCGTGACCCCCTTGAAGCCGCGTGTGGCGGCGAGCGCGTCGCGGATCGCCTTGGGATCGGCCGAACCGGCGCGCTCGATGGCGTCGGCGACCAGTCGCAGCGCGTCGTAACCGAGCGCGGCGAAGGCGTTCTCCGGGTCACGCCCGTATTCCTTGCGATAGGCCTCGACGAAGGCGGTCACCTCCGGCCGGTCGTCGGCACGGTAGGTATGCGTCGAGAAATAGACATTGTCGGCGAGATCGGGCCCGGGGGTGGTGACCACCAGCTCGGTGTCGAAACCGTCGCCGGAAACGATCGGCAGGTCGAGGCCGGCCTCGCGGATCTGCTTAACCGACAATCCAGCCTCGGTGGGGATGGCGGAGATGAACACCGCGTCCGGCGCCGGATCGGCCGATTTGAGACGGGCGATCTGGGCCGAGAAATCGGTATCGCCCATCATGAAATAGTCCTCGGCGACGATCTCGCCGCCGCGCTCGGTGAAGCGCTGCTTGAAGAACTTCGAGAGCGCCTTGGTGAAGTCCATCGAGTTGTCGGTCCACACCACCACCCGCCGCGCACCGAGCTTGTCGTACGCATAATCGGCGATGGCGAAGGACTGATCATCGTCACCGAAGGGGGTCATGAACATGTAGTCACCGACCCACTGCGGCAGCATGGGGTGGGTGGCGCCGGAGGTGACGAAGGGCACGCCGGCCTCCTGGAACAGCGGCGCTGCCGCCATCACGAAGGTGGTGTCGGAAAAACCGATCGCTGCCACCACCCCCTGGCTCAGCAGACGCTGGGCCGCCTTCGCCGTTTCCTGCTGGTCGGTTTTGGTGTCGATCGCCAGCAGTTCGATCGGACGGCCGTCGAGCAGCCCGCCCGCCTCGTTGATCTGCTTGGCCGCCAGCTTGGCGCCACTGAGCGACGGACCGTCGATCGATGCCATGCCCCCGGTCACGCCGTAGAGGGCGCCGATCTTGATCGGTTCGGCGGCGTCGAGCGACCCGCCGGCCACCAGCGCGAAGGCCAGGGCTGCTGCACCAGTCACGAACTTGCCAGGCATCGGGCTCTCCCTGTCTTGAGGCCGTGCCTCGAGGGCACTGTGGTTCTCGTTCCGATGTCCGCATTCAAGCCGAGGCGACGCACGCCGTCAACCAAATCGAACACACTCGGGTTGACCGCGCAAAAATGTATCATTTAGTTCAGGGCCTGATGATGCCCCGGGGAGCGGGAATTGACACAGACCACGCTGGCCGAGCGGATCCGTGCGCGGCTGCCGGAACTGACCAAGGCGGAGCGTCGGGTGGCCCATGTGCTGCTCGGGCGCTACCCGCTGGCCGGCCTCGAGACGGTCCAGGCACTGGCCCGCCGCGCCGGGGTCAGCACCGCCAGCGTGCTGCGCTTCACCGGCAAGCTCGGTTTCGCCTCCTATACCGCCTTTCAGGGTGAGCTCCGCGAACAGCTCGCCGCCACCCTGCAGTCGCCGCTCACCCGTTACCACGAGGGCGATGGCGAGGAGGCGGTCGGCAATGCCGGTCTGGTACGCCGCCATCTCGAGGAAATCCGCGCGGCCCTGGCCGAAGCCGAGGCACTGGTTGTGGGCAGCGAGATCGAGGCGACGGTGGGCCTGCTCGCCGACACCCGCCGGCCGGTTTATCTGCTGGGCGGCCGCTACAGCGGCAATGTGGCCGGCTACATGGCCGACCTGCTGCGCGGCGTGCGCCCCCATATCGTCCATGTCGACGGGCAGACCCAGAAATGGGCCGACCACCTGCTCGATATCGGCCGGCGCACCGTGCTTGTCTGCTTCGATTTCCGCCGCTATCAGCCGGACGTGCTGACCTTCGCCGAGCGTGCGGCGAAGCGGGGAGCGCGGATCGTGCTGATCACCGACCCCTGGCATTCGGCGATCGAACGGGTCGCCTCCCACGTGCTGCCGGTGCCGGTCGCCTCGCCCTCCATCTACGACAGTCTGGCACCGGCGGTGGCACTGGCGGAGGCCTTGGTGGGCGCCCTCGCCCGCCGCCTCGGCGACCGTGCGCGGAGCCGCATCGAGGCGCAGGAGGAGCTGCGTCAGCCGTTTCGCTCGGCTCCGGCCGAGCCCCACAAGCCGTGATCGAGGGATCGGGGAGATCGAGCCGTGCGACGTGAAGAACTCGTCATGATCTGCACCAGCGACATCGCCGGCCAGCTTCGGGGCAAGGCGGTGCCGGCCCGCGACTTCGAGAAGCGGCGCAGTGTCGGCGTCGGCTGGACGCCGACCAACATCATGATCACCGCCCACGGCCCGATCGCTCCCTCGCCCTGGGGATCGCGGGAGGATCTCTATCTGCGCCCGGTCCCGACCACCGCCGTGCGGCTGTCGATCGCCCCCGAGGGGCCGCTCGAGAGCTTCGTACTCTCGAAGATCATGCAGCTCGATGGCACCCCTTGGGAATGCTGCCTGCGCAGCTTCCTCGAGCGCGGGCTGGCCGCCCTCGAGGCCGAGGGGCTGCGGATGGTCGCCTCGTTCGAGCACGAGTTCGCCCTGCAGGGCATCGAGGAGCGCCCCAACAGCCCCTACAATTTCGACGCCTTCCGCCGCCAGGGACTGTTCGCCGAGGTGTTCACCGCGGCGATGCGCGAGAACGGCCTCGAGCCCGACACCTTCATGCCCGAATACGGGCCCAGCCAGTACGAGGTGACGATGCGGCACGCGCCGGCACTGGCCGCCGCCGATCGCGCCATCATGCTGCGCGAGGTGGCCCGCAGCGTGGCCCATCGCCTGGGTCTGCAGGCGACCTTCACCCCGCTGCTGCGCCCCGATGCCGTGGGCAACGGCGTGCACGTCCATTTCAGCCTGACCGACCTCGCCGGCCGGCCGGTCAATCACGCGGCGGAGGGGCCGGCCGGTCTGTCGCCGGTCGCCGCCGCCTTTCTCGAGGGGATCCGGCGCAAGCTGCCGGCATTGTGCGCGCTGACCGCCGCTGCCACCATCAGCTATCTGCGCCTGGTGCCGCATCGCTGGAGCGCTTCCTACACCAACGTGGGTCTCCGCGACCGCGAGGCGGCGGTGCGCATCTGCCCGGTGTTCCGGCCGGGAACCGAGGAGACGGCCCTGCATTTCGAGTACCGCGCGGCGGATGCCGCGGCCAGCCCCTATCTGGTGCTCGGCGGGCTGGTCTGGGCCGGGCTTTGGGGTCTGCGCCAGAAGCTGGAGGCGCCGCCGCTGACCACCGCCGATCCCGAGCAGATGAGCGAGCAGGAACGGACGGCCCTCGATCTGCGCCGCCTGCCCGGCTCGCTCGCGGATGCGCTCTCCGAACTCGAGGCCGATGCCGACCTGAAGGCGGCCATGGGCGAGACCCTGCACGGCGTCTATCTGACCCACAAGCGCTTCGAGGACGAGCTGATGGCGCCCCTCGACCCGGCCGAGCAATGCGCGCGCTACCTGCTGGCCTACTAGGGCCGCCGTCCCGCGCCGCCGCATAGCGGGGTACCTGCCGCAAACGGGTACGGCCGTGGCTCCCTCTCCGGCTTCGATCTATTCTGTCCGGTACCGGGTCGCTGGCAGGGGAACGTCAGCCGATGACATGGTCGATTGCATCCGGGGGCTTGGCGAGCCACCCGGTGCCGCTGAAAGAACGCGCGCTGCGAATGGTGCTGCGCCGGGTTGCGCCGCTCGCGGTCCCGTTGGCCTCTTTCTATCGGAGATGGCCGCTCGCACGGGTGACTCTGGTCGCGTTCACCGGCTCGATGGGCAAGACCACCACAGCCGCCTGTGCCGCTGCCGCCATCGGCCTGCGGCGACGGCCCTCGGGCAACAACGCCTTCGGCAGGATGCTCGTCTCGCTGTTCCGCATCCGTCCGTGGCAGCGCTTCGCGGTGATCGAGACGGGCATCGAACGGCCCGGACAGATGGACAGGATCGCCGCGGTCCTGCAACCCGATCTGGTGGTGGTCACCGCCATCGGCAGTTCCCACGGGCGCAGTTTCCGCGATCTCGCCCATATCGCCGCGGAAAAGGGCCGGCTGCTGGATGCCATGCGTTGCGGCGGGATCGCCATTCTCAACATCGACGATCCGCATGTACGCGATCTGGCACGGCGGGCGCCGGGCCGGGTGATCACCTACGGCTTTTCCCCCGACGCCGACATTCGCGCCCTCCGGCTGTCGCTGGATTGGCCGCAGGGCAACCGCCTGCGAGTGGCGGTCGAGGGACAGGAGCTCGAACTCCGCTCCGCGCTGTTCGGGCGCGGGATGGCCTATGCGGCGCTGGCGGCGCTGGCCGCCGCCCATGCCCTCGGCGAGCCCCTGGCCGAGGCGGCCGCGCGGATCGCAGCGGTTGCACCGGCGATGATGCGCCTCGACGTCGTCGCCCTGCCTTCGGGAGCCTGGTTGATCCGTGACGAATTCCGGTCCAATGTCGAGACCATCGATGCCGCGCTCGATCTCCTGGAGGAGGTTCCCGGCCGCAAATTCGCGATCATGGGCGAAATCAACGAGCCCCCGTCTCCCGCCGGCCCCGTCTACCGGCGGCTGGGCGGTCGTCTCGCCCGCATCTGCGAGAGAGTGGCCGTCGTCGGATCCCGCTCCACCCATCAGCAGTTCGCGTCCGGTGCCCGCAGAGCCGGCGGCGATCCCGGGCGCTTCCTGCGCGCCGGCCATGACTGGCGTCGTGCGGTGGAAGCGATCCTCGAGGATCTGCGTGCAGACGATGTGGTACTGGTGAAGGGCCGCAATGAGCAATGTCTGGCGCGCGCCTCGCTGGCGCTGATGGGTCGCGATGTCCGCTGTTGCCGGACCATCTGCACGCTGCGTGAAGGCATCTGTGATGGATGCCCCTCGCTCGGCAGGGATGCTGGCGCGAGATGACCGGGCCGTCTTGCGAACCGCCGCCCTCTCCCATCTCGCCGCGGCTGCGTCGTATTCGCCTTTGGCTCCTGCAGCGAAGCTGGCCGGTGCTGGGCCCGGCGGCCGCTCTCTATCGCGGCACCCTGGCCAGAAGCAAACCGGTGATCGCGGTGGTCGGCTCCTATGGCAAGACGACTACGACGGCGGCCATCGATGCGGCGCTGGGCCTGCCGGGCACCCGCTGGGGCAACGCCTTCGCCGGCCCTGCCACGGACCTTCTCACGAGCCTGCCCGGCCGAGCGCCGCTGGCGATCGAAGTCGGCATCGGCCGCAAGGGCCAGATGCTGCGCCACGCCCGTGCCCTGCGCCCGGATCTGGTGGTGTTCACCTCGGTCGGCAGCGAGCACGGACGCAGCCTCGGCAGCCTCGAGGAGATCCGCGAGGAGAAGGCCCGGATCTTCACCGGCATGCGCCCGGGCGGGACGGCGGTGCTCAACGGGGATGATCCGCATGTCCGCAGCCTCGCGGAGCGGCTTCCGGGACGGGTGGTGACCTTCGGCTTCGAAAAGGGAAACGATGTGCGGCTCCTCGCGCGCAGGCTCGACTGGCCGCACGGCACGCTGCTCGAGGTGGATTGCTTCGGCGAGCAGATCGAAGTGCGGACCCGGCTGTTCGGCCGGGTCGCGGCCTACCCCGTCCTCGCGGCGCTGGCCGTTGCCCATCTCCTCGGTGGGGACCGCGCCGAGGCACTCCGGGGCCTCGACAGCCTCCCTCCGCGCCCCGGCCGTCTGCAGCTCCTGCGCCTGCCGCAGGGGGCCTGGCTGCTCGATGACAGCTACAAGAGCAATCTGGAGACCATCGAGGCGGCCCTCGACCTGCTCGAGGAGATTCCCGCGCGCCGGCTGGTGGTCATGGGCGAGATCCACGAGCCCCCGGGCAGCGCCGGACCGCACTATCGAGCGTTCGGCGCGCGCCTCGCGCGGATCGCCGAACATGTCGTTACGCTCGGGTCACGCAAGAGCGGCGCGAGCTTTCGTTCGGGAGCGCGCCAGGCCGGCCTCTCGCCCGACATCTTCGTCCATGCGGGCAGGGAATGGAGAAAGGCGGCCGAGCTCGTCGCCGAGCGACTGCAGCCGGGGGACGTGGTACTGGTCAAGGGACGATATGCACAGCGCCTGATGCGCCTGTCCCTGACGCTTTCGGGCCGCCCGGTGCGTTGCGCGCTGAGCGAGTGCAGCCTGCCGATGCCCGGCTGCCATGTCTGTTCGCGGCTCTAGCCCTCGAGTTCCGCCAGCAGCCGCTCGGTGGTGACGAGGCGACAATAGCCGCCAAAGGCGGCGAGGGCCGCGCGGTGACGCTCCCGGCTGTCGGTGGCGCAGGCATCCTCGACACAGAGCATGTAGTAGCCGCGGTCGGCACCGTCGCGCACCGTGTGATCGACGCACTGGTCGGTGAGAAAGCCGGTGGCGATGATGGTGTCGATGCCGATGTTGCGCATCAGATAGTCGAAATTGGTCGAGTTGAAGAGCGAGGAGGAGGTCTTGGGCAGCAGGATCTCGTCCTCCCCCGGGGTGAGTTCGTCGATCACCCGGGCGTCGTGCGAGCCCCGGGGGATGAAGAAGCCGGAAAGCTTGTAATCCAGCGAGCGATCGCGGCCGTCGCGCGTCAGGTTCTCCATCACCGTGTAGACGATCTCGAGACCGCGGCGTCGCCCCGCCGCGAGCAGGAGCTTCAGGTTGGGAATCACGATCCGCGCCGCATCCTCGTAGAACGCGGGCCGCGGTGGATGTTTCGACGGATCGAGCACCCAGTTCTGGACGTCGATGATCAGCAATGCCGTGGTGCGCGGATCGATCGGGCGATCGCGCGTCAGCCCGGCATCACGGGGGCGGGAGCGATGGTTCATCGCACCTCTCCCGATGCCCGCAGGGCCGCGAGGCCGGTCGGCTCGCGGCTGCCGAACAGGCCGGTCGGACGCAGACGCAGCACCAGGATCAGGCCCAGGGCCACCAGCACCTGGCTCAACCCGTAGAGCTCGAGGCCTTCCTCGAGCGGCCGCGCCAGTTCCGACAGAAGGCTGATGGCGATGGCCGCCAGCGCAGCACCGGTGATGCTGCCGCTGCCGCCCACCACCACCATCACGACCAGGCTGAAGGCCAAGGGAATGCCGTAGGCGCCGGGGGTGATGACGGAGACCAGATGGACCGTCAGCGCCCCCGCCGCACCGGCGAGGAAGGCCCCCAGCACGAAGGCCAGGAGCTTGAGGGCGAAGGCATCGATGCCCATGCAGCGAGCCGCCAGCTCGTTCTCGCGCATGGCCATCATCGCCCGCCCCAGCGAGGCGTGCTTGATGCGCCAGACGAGGCCGACGGTCAGCAGGGTGAAGATCAGCACTTCCCAGGGCCCGGTCAGCCGCGGCACGCCGGAAAGGCCGAGACCGCCGCGGGTGTAGCCGTCGAGATTGTTGATCACCACCCGCACGATGACGATCAGTCCCAGAGTGGCCACCGCCAGATAGTGGCCCTTGAGTCGCAGTACCGCGGCGCCCACGACGACCGCCAGCAGGGCCGCGATCAGAGCCCCCATCAGGGTGGCCGGCAGCAGATCCCACTGCGTCCCGGCCAGCCAGCCGGGCAGATCGGGCATCATGAAGCCCTTGCGGCGCACGGGATAGGTCAGGATCGCGGCGACATAGCCGCCCACCGTCATGAAGGCCGGATGGCCGAGCGAAAACAGGCCGGTGAGACCGTTGGTGAGCTGCAGGCTGACGGCGAGGGCGACATTGAGCAGCACGAGGCTGACCAGGGTGACGGCATAGGCGCTCAGCCAGAACTGGGCGAAGGCGACGGTGGCGCCACCGGCGATCAGCAGCAGTAGGGCGATGCGCCCGGGAAGCCGTGGCAGATCGTTCATGCCCGGTCCTCCTCGGGGCGGCCGAGCAGACCGTTGGGCAACAGCAGCAGCACGAGGATCAGGGTGGCGAAGACGAAGGCGTCGCGATAGCCGGAATAAACGGGCGGCAGCATGCCCACGAACATCACCTCGGCGAGACCGAGCAGATAGCCGCCCAGCACCGCTCCGCCGATCGAGCCGACGCCGCCGATGACGCAGGCGACGAAGGCCTTGAGGCCGGGGGCGAAACCGATCAGCGGGTCGATCTGGCCGAACCTTCCGCCCCAGAGAAGACCGGCGAAGGCGGCGAAGGCGCTGCCGATGGCGAAGGCGGCCATGATCGTGCGGTCGACATCGATCCCCATCAACCGCGCCGCCAGCAGATTGTCGGCCAGCGCCCGCATCGCCCGGCCCATCCGGGTGCCGCGCACGAACACCAGCAGCAGGAGGCAGAGCAGCAGGGTGCTGCCGATGATGACGAGATCGACGGCGGCGACGCTGGCCGGCCCGATCATCACCCGGCTGCGCATGATCTCCGGAAAGAGAAAGGTGCGCGGCTGGCCCGAAAGCAGGATCAGCCCGCCATTCTCGATCACCACCGAGACTGCCAGGGTGGCGATGAAGCCGGTCACCTGCGGCGCCCCGCGCATCGGCCGGATCGCCACCCGCTCGATGACGATCCCCGAGAGCGCCCCGGTGGCCAGGACCAGCAGGGCGATCAGCCACCAGGGGGCGAGCCCGGTGGTGGCCAGACCGAGGGTGGTGAAGGCACCCACCATCAGCAGATCGCCATGGGCGAAATTGATCAGGCGGACGATCCCGTAGATCATCGAGAAGCCGATCGCCACCAGGGCGTAGAGGCTGCCCAGCATGAGGCCGTTGAGGAGCTGCTGGAGATAGTAGGCGCTCACGAGCCGAGTCCCAGATAGGCCGCCCGCACCCGCGGATCGTCGAGCAGGGCGGAGCCGGGCCCGCTCTGGACGATGCGTCCCGTCTCCAGGACATAGGCGCGATGCGCGATCTCCAGCGCCGCCAGTGCGTTCTGTTCGACCAGCAGCATGGTGACCCCTTCGGCGTTGAGCGCGAGGATGGTGTCGAAGATGCGATCGACCATCTGCGGGGCGAGGCCCAGCGAAGGCTCGTCGAGCAGCAGCAGCCGGGGCTGCGCCATCAGGGCGCGGGCGATCGCCAGCATCATCTGCTCGCCGCCGGACAGCGAGCCGGCATTCTGGCCGCGACGCTCGCCGAGCACGGGAAAGAGCTCGATCATGCGGGCGAGATCGCGCTTCACCTGCTGGCGATCGCGGCGCCGGTAGGCACCGAGCAGCAGATTCTCCAGCACCGTCAGGCTGGCGAAAAGCTGACGGCCCTCCGGACACTGGACGACGCCGCGGGCCACCACCTCGCGCGCCGACATGCGGTCGAGCCGGACCGTGCCGCCGTCGCCATCGGCCAGGGTGATGCTCCCCGAGCGCACCGGCAGCAGCGAGGAGATGGCGTGGAGGGTGGTGGTCTTGCCGGCTCCGTTGGCACCGATCAGGGCGACGATCTCGCCGTCGCGGACCTCGAGATCGATGCCGTGCAGAACCCGTGTCGCCCCGCGCTCGACCACCAGCTCAGCCAGCGACAGCATGCTGCGCCCCCCTGCGGCTGCCGAGATAGGCGGCGATCACTGCCGGATTGCTCTGGATCTCCTCGGGACGGCCTTCCGCCAGCAGCCGGCCGCCCTCCAGAACCTGGACACGCCGGCAGACCCCCATCACCAGACGCATGTCGTGCTCGACCACCAGGAGGGTGATACCGAGTTCCCCGTGCAGGCGCCGCAGCAACTCGGCGAGGGCATCGGTCTCGCTCGGGTTCATGCCGGCGGCCGGCTCGTCGAGCAGCAGCAGGAGCGGTTCGGTGGCGATCGCCCGCGCGATCTCCACCAGACGCTGCTGACCATAGGCCAGGTCGGAAGCGCGCGCGCCGGCAAATGCCCCGAGGCCGACGAAATCGAGGGCCGCCCGGGCCCGCTCGGCGATCCGCCGTTCGCTGCGCCGCAGCGAAGGCAGGCCGAGGGCCGTCGCCATCAACCCGGCACCGTGGCGGGCGTGCAGGCCGGCCATGACGTTTTCCAGCACCGAGAGGTCGCCGAACAGGCGCACGTTCTGGAAGGTCCGGGCGATGCCCAGCCGGGCGATTTTGTGGGTCGGCCAGCCGCGTACTTCGCGGCCGCAGAACCGGATGCTCCCCGCACTCGGCCGCAATACGCCGCTCAGCAGATTGAAGGCGGTGGTCTTGCCGGCGCCGTTGGGCCCGATGAGACCGAGCAGATCGCCCTCCCGCAGCTCGAGCCGGTAGCCGTCGAGCGCCAGGACGCCACCGAAGCGGCGGGTCAGCCCGCGCACCTCCAGGATCGTCCGGTGCTCTGCTTCGGTCATGCCCCTCCCTTTCCGCATTCGCCCGGCAGCGACCGGCGCAGAGCCTAGCGAGCGGCCGCGGCCCTTTCAATTGTTTGGTACAGATTGCTTTGACGAGTTCATTTCTGGACGATATGGAACAGCTCTCGAAAAATCCGGGCCAGGACATGATGGAGGATGTGCAGACCCTGCTGACGGCCGAGGACCCCGCGCCCGTCGCCTTCTACCGGCGCGAGGCCGCGGGCCCCGTGCTTCTGGTGTGCGAGCATGCGGGCAGACGCATCCCCGCGCGGCTGGGCGATCTCGGCCTCGCGGCGGCCGATCGCGAACGCCATATCGCCTGGGACATCGGCGCCGCCGGGCTGTCCCGGGAACTGGCACGGCTGCTCGAGGCCTGCCTCGTGCTGCAGCCCTATTCGCGCCTGGTGTGCGACTGCAACCGGCGCCCCGACGTCGACAGTTTCATCGTCACCGCCAGCGAGGACACGCCGGTGCCGGGCAATGTCGGGATCGATGCGGGCCAGCGCCAGGCGCGGATCCGCGAGGTGTTCGAGCCTTTTCACCGGACGGTGGCCGAGATCGTCGAGCAGCGGCTGGCCCGGGAGCGGCCGACCGTGTTCGTCACCATCCACAGTTTCACGCCCGTGTTCCTCGGCGAGCATCGCCCGATGCATGTCGGTCTGCTCTACAATCGCCACCGGGAGCTGGCGGCACGGGTCGGAGAGCGGCTGCGGCGGGTGGAGGGGCTGGTGGTCGCCGACAACGAACCCTATGCGATGGACGACGAGAGCGACTATACCGTGCCCTTTCACGCCGAACGGCGCGGCCTGCCCTGCCTGGAGATCGAGGTGCGCCACGACCTGATCCGCGAGATGGAGGGCCAGCGACGGATGGCCCGGCTGCTGGCCGCAGCGCTGCTGCCGGCGGTCGCCGAGCTCGCGGAGGGGCGCCGGTGACGCGCCTGCCGGACAGCCGCGAGGTGCCGCTGGTGCTCGGCCGGAGCGCGCTTCTGCTGGTGGACATGCAGAACTACTGCTGCCGGCGGGAGGGCGGCGAGTACCGGGGAATGGATGCGGAGACGGTGGCCGAACGCTTCGGTGCCTTCTTCCATACCCTGGAGACCACCACCCTGCCGGCCATCCGTCGTCTTCAGGAGGTCTGCCGCCGCGCCGGCATCGAGGTCATGTTCACGGTCATCGAGAGCCTCACCCTCGACGGTCGGGACCGCTCGCTCGACTACAAGATCTCGGGCCTGCACGTGCCGCGCGGTTCCTGGGACGCCCGGGTGGTGCGCGAACTGGAGCCGGTGGGTGACGAGATCGTCATCCCCAAGACCTCCTCCAGCGTGTTCGTCTCCACCAATATGGATTTCGTGCTGCGCAATCTCGGCATCCGGCATCTGGCGATCTGCGGCGTGCTCACCGACCAGTGCGTCGAGAGTGCGGTGCGCGACGCCTGCGACCTCGGCTATCTGGTGACCCTGGTCACCGACGGCTGCGCCACCCTGTCGCCGGAACGCCAGCAGGCCAGCCTGCGCGCAATTGCCGGTTACTGCCGGCAGCGCAGCAGCGCCGAGCTGGTGACCGAGATCGAGGGGCTGATGGCGGCGGCCGGCTAGGGCCGCCGCCGCGCGTCTGCGGCTCAGCCCGCAGCCATGGCCTCGATGGCCTCGTGCAGGGCGAGGGTGCGCTCGGCCATGGCCACGTGCAGGTTTTCCACCAGCCGGCCATCGACCACCACCACGCCCTTGCCCTCGGCCTTGGCCGCCTGCCAGGCCTCGATGATCTTTCGGGCGTTGGCGACTTCCTCTTCGCTGGGGGCGAAGGCGCGGTTGGCGGCCTCGATCTGCCGCGGATGAATGAGGGTTTTGCCGTCGAAGCCGAGTTCCCTGCCCTGCACACAGGAGGCCTCGAAGCCCTCGGCGTCCTGCAGATCGAGATAGACCCCATCGAGAATGGCGAGCCCCGCCGCCTTGGCGGCCAGCAGGCAGAGCCCGAGGGAGGTCAGCATGGGCAGGCGCAGCGGCGTGTGGGCACAGTTGAGCTCGCGCGCGAGATCGGAAGTGCCCATCACGAAGCAGGCAAGGCGCGGGTGCGAATCGGCGATCTCCTCGGCATGCATCACCCCGCGGGCGGTCTCCAGCATGCACCAGATGGCGAGATCGGCCGGCGCACCGTTGGCCTCCAGCACCGCCACCGAGCGCCGCACCATGTCGGCGCTGTCGACCTTGGGGAGGAGAATGGCATCGGCTCCGGCAGCCGCCATCTCCACCAGATCCTGATAGCCCCAGGGCGTATCCAGGCCGTTGACACGGACCACCAGCTCGCGCCTGCCGTAGGCGGCACGGTTCTCGAGGGTGTTCTTGATGATGCCGCGGGCCTCGACCTTGGCATCCGGTGCGGTGGCATCCTCGAGATCGAGAATGACACCGTCCACCGGCAGGGTCCTGGCCTTTTCCTGGGCCCGCGGATTGGAGCCCGGCATGTAGAGCACGCTGCGGCGCGGACGCACCTGCATCTCCTTCTCCCTTCGATCTCGGACGGTTCTGCCGCCTGCTTAGCGAAGCCGCGCCCGGGCGCAAGGGGCCGTTCAGCCGCGCCCGTCCGCGGGGCGCCGCTCGACATGCAGGGGCTGGATCTTGGCCGCCCGGGTCGTTTTGGGTTCGGCCCGACGCACCGTCAGCGTGCCGCCCTGACGCCAGAGCTCGCCATAGGCACCGTCGGCCCGCGGGATGTGGCTCAGAAAATCGATCACTGCCCGGCGGGCCTCCTCTTCGTCCAGCACACCCACCCGGGGACTGATCGTCAGCTCGACCCGCGGCAAGCCTTCTTCGGTCTCGTATTCGACGAACTGATAGTCGCCCGGATGGCCACCGAAGCGCTGCGGCAGCACCTCCTCCAGCAACTTGATGAGATCGGTGCCGACGAAGGTCAGCCCTTCGCTGGTGAGCTTCTCGTAGCTGCGGATTCCGGAGAACAGCAGATCGTAGCCGAGGGTCCCCAGCAGACAGCCGCAGCTGCGGCGCTCGAGTGTCCCGTAATCGTCGCTTTCGAGATTGATCAGCAGCCGCGGCGGCGTGGGAATGAGGGTCGTGTAGACATTGACTTCGACGGTGGAGCCGTCGGCCATGCGCCTGGGCCGGGTGATCAGGGCCAGCTTGTCGAGCAGGATGTGCACCTCGTCCACCGTCTTCGGCCGACCGCAGCCGAGACCGATATGGCCGAGTTCGACCATGGCGTAGCGGTTCACGGCACCGCATCCGGACTCGCGCATGGCCGCGTGCCGTCTTTCGGTGAGCGGTTCTCCGCCGCAGAGGAACACGCTGTCGGCGATGTCGAGACCCAGTTCTTCGGCTGCCAGACAGGCGCGGATGGCGGCACTCGGTCCGCAGCTCAGCATGCCGGCGCTGCCCCGCCGTTCCTTCTGTTCGGCCAGCCAGCGGGCGACGATGTCGGCGCGATCGAGCGGAACCTCCTCGGGAAAGGGGATAGGGCAGCCGGCGAGCCGGGCGGCGATCAGCGCGGCGTTGGTGGTGGCCGCATATTTCCAGCCGCGCCGATCGAAGCGCGTCAGGTATTGCGCGAACCAGCGATCGAACGGAACGCCGGCCCTGGCGCTGCAGAGCATGGTCTTGATGCCGGCACCCCAGGGCAGCGGCGGCCGCCACATGGACGCGGGCCGACCGGCCAGTCCGTGGGTGTCCCGCTCGAGACGGATGTAGAGCGTATCCCGCGCGTAGTGCGTCAGATCGACGTTGAGACGCGTGCCCTCGCTGCGCGAGCCGCCGCTGGTGGCCGAGATTCCGGGCCGACCGAGCGGATTGTCGAAATCGCGGGCGGCGGTCTCGATCTCGAGACTGCCGCGGCGGATCGGCCGGCGCCCCTTGAACTCGTCGAGGGAAAGGAAGATCCCGGCGCCGTGGAGGGTCGTCAGCGCCCCTTCGAGGCCCTCCGTTTCCACCAGGCGACGCACCTCCCCGAGATCGAGACCGGCATGGGCGAAGAGCCGCGCGTAGGGGCGGTCCGGGAAGGGAAACACGGCCCGCTGCAGCATCGAGAGGAAGTTTTCGGCACGGTGCTCGAGGTCGTGCTGCAGGCGGGTACGTATCGCCTCGTCCGTCGGCCGTTGCCGCAGGAATCGCGGGAGACCCGCAACAAAGCGCGCAGTTCCGTAAAGTTCTGTCAGCAAGATCTTCCTCGCACGGCCGGAAAACGGGCGGACGGTTCTCCACGCGAGGTGACCTCGGCTACATCCCGGTACGGCGGAACACGCGGAGGAACCGGGCCGACCTATACCCTCCCTACCGGCCCATGTATAACCTGCCTCCGGGGTTGCTGCCCGATGGTATGTTGGCGGTGCGAGCGAGGAGTGACCTGCCATGAAGCTTTTTTCGCGACGTGCCGTGCTGTCGACCAGCGCGGGCGCGATGGCCGCGATGGCGACAGGGAACGCCGCCTGGGCAGCCTCCTGCCCGGAGCTCGCCGGCCAGACCATCCGCTGGATCGTGCCCTATGGTGCCGGCGGCGGCTACGACACGCTTTCCCGGCTGCTCGCCCCTCCTCTGGAAAATGCCCTCGGAGCGACCATCGCCATCGACAATGTCAGCGGCGCCGGCGGGCTGATCGGCGCCCGGACTCTCCGGGATGCGCCGGCGGACGGGCGCACCCTGGGACTGATCAACGGTGCCGGCCTGCTCGGTGCCGCGCTCGCCGGAACCAGCGATGTTCCCGCGCCGGACAGGGACTTCACCGTACTCGGCCGGGTCCAGCAGGACCGACATGCCTGGTTCACGGGTCCGGACTCGCCGATCCGCAGCATCGAGGATCTGGCGCCCGATCAACGGGACCAGCCGGTCATCGTCGCGGTCCTCGGCGCCGGCTCCACCCTCTTCATCTCGGGCGCGACCGTCAGCAGGATCCTCGGTATCGAGGCGGTGTTCCTGGCCGGACACAAGGGGACGAAAGCAGCCCGCATGGCCCTGCTGCGCGGCGAAATCGACGTGATGAGCCTGTCCTTCGGCTCCGCCCGGCGCCATGTCGAGGCCGGGCGGATGCGCCCCGTGCTGCAGATCGCCGACCGCCCGATCGCCGACCATTCCAGCCTTGCCGGCGTTCCGCTGCTGGGCGGTCCCGATGGCGTCGCCGCCCGCTGGGCCGAACGTTCCGGCCGCGACCCCGAAGAGGCGATGCGTCTGAGTGCGGCGTTGGCCGCCATGCTGGCGGCGGGCCGCCTCGTCGCCGCACCGGCCGGGCTCTCGCCCGCCACCGCGGACTGTCTCGGCGAGGCGCTGCAGGTGGCGATGGCCTCGCCCGAATTCACCGAGCCGGTGGCCCGCGCAGGGCAGACCCTGGACCCCGCCGGCGCGACCATCGCTGCGGAGAGCATCGTGGCGGCCGCGGTGGCGGCGCGGATGCTGAGGCCAATCCTCGAGCAGGCGCTCGCCAGGATCCGCTCCTGAGCCGGCTGCAGCGGGCATCGCTCCTCGGTCGATCAAGCCGGCGCAGGGAGACGGGTCCGGACAGCCGCGGGATTGGGGCCGTCCCCGTCGTTCCATTGGCCGCCGATCCTCAAGGCGGCGTGCGACAAGATCCGTTCATGACGGCGGCGCTGCAGGGCGGAGGGTGAAGTGAGCGGATTTCCGGAGGCGATGGCGGCGGGCTTCTGGATCGTCTTCTCCTGGCCCAACATTCTCTATCCGGTGCTCGGCACGCTGGTCGCCATGGTGGTCTCCTTCCTGCCCGGTCTGAGCGGCATCATGCTCATGGCCCTCGCCATTCCTCTCACTCTGAGCTGGGACGCCGAGCCCACCATGCTGCTGTTCGGGGCGCTGGTTGGCGGCGCCACCTTCATGGGCTCGGTGACCGCCATCCTGTTCAACATCCCGGGCACCGCGCCCAACGCCGCCACCCTGTTCGACGGTCACCCGCTGGCCAGGAAAGGCGAGGCCAGGACCGCCATCGCCTGCTCCGCCGCCGCCTCCGCCCTCGGCTCGACCTTCGGCATCCTGGTGCTGGTGGTGCTGCTTCCCCTGCTGTCGGCACTGGTCCTCTCCTTTGGACCATTGGAATTCCTGCTGCTCGCCCTGTGGGGCCTGCTGGCGATCGCTTCCGTGGCCCGCGGTTCGATGAGCCGGGGTCTGGCGACTGCCGGGCTGGGCCTGCTGCTGGCCATGGTCGGGCGTGACCCCCGCGTCGGCGATCCCCGCTTCACCCTGGGGATCGACCAGCTGCTCGACGGCCTCGGCGTGGTGCCGGTGTTCCTCGGCCTGTTCGCCCTCGCCGAGATCATCGATCTCGCTACCGGTACCAGAACGACGCTCTCCGGCCAGCAGCGGGCCAGCGAGCTCACGGGCAGCATGCGGCGCGGGATCGCTGCGGTCTTCCGGCATTTCGGGCTGCTCCTGCGGAGTTCGACCATTGGCACGGCGATCGGGGTCATTCCCGGCATCGGCGGCACCGTGGCGAGCTTCGTCGCCTATGCCAGCGCCTCGCAGATGGCCGGCAGGGAAGGCCGCTTCGGCGAGGGCGACATCCGCGGCGTGCTGGCGCCGGAAGCCGCCAACGACGCCAAGGATGGCGGTTCGCTGCTGCCGGTCTTCGTCTTCGGCATCCCCGGCAACGAGGGGACGGCGCTGCTGCTGGCGGCGATGATCATCCACGGGCTGGTGCCGGGGCCGGAACTGATGGCCGAGCAGCTGCCGCTCGTTTTCGCCGTGATCTGGGCCCTGCTGCTGTCCAACTGGCTGACTTCGCTGCTGGGCCTCGCCGGCGCCGGCCTCTGTGCCCGGCTCACCGTGCTGCCGCTGCGCCTGCTGGTGCCCTTCCTGCTGGGCCTCGTCGTACTCGGCGCCCTGTCGCTGCGTGGCGAACCCTTCGATCTCGTTCTGGTGGTGGCCTTCGGCCTCTTCGGATACGCCCTCAAGCGTTTCGACTGGCCGAGAGCACCCTTCGTCATTGCCTTCGTGCTGGGCAGTCTGTTCGAGCGCCAGCTCCACCTCACCCTGCAGCTCGTCGAATATGGCCGCATCCGGTTTCTGGAGCGCCCGGTGGCCATGGTGCTGATGCTGCTGATCGCCGGTACGGTGGTCTGGGGGCTCGCCTTGGCCCGGCGGCGCCAGCGGGTCGGGGAGCGATGATGGCGCGCCCCGCGTTCACCCTGTTCCTGCTGGTCCTGGCGATCGCTTTCGCCATCGCCGCCACCCAGCTTTCGGCGCCGGCACGCCTCGCCCCTCTCGCCGTCGCGCCGCCGACCATCGCCCTTCTTCTCGCAGAGCTGTGGCGCGATCGGCGGCGGGCGCAACGAGGACCGTCGACAACGGCCGGCACGCGCCCGCTGCCCATCCTCGGCCAACTCGCCACGCTGGTCCTTCTGGTCTGGGCGCTCGGCGCGTCGCTCGCCATTCCGGCGGTGGTCGCCCTCCAGCTCCGGCTGGTCGGCAGGGCCTCGCTGCCAACCGCTCTGGCCGGCGGCCTGCTCATGCTGCTGCCGGTGGAGCTCGCCCGGCTGTCCGGGGTGCACCTGCCCGAAGGAGCACTCGCCGCTTTCCTCGCCGGTCCCTGACAGGAGCTAGCGGATGAAGCCCAGCGATTCGAGCTTCACCAGGATGCGGTGGGCCGCGAGATCGGGAGTGAGCTCGGTGGTATCGATCCGCACCTCGGGGTTCTCCGGCGCCTCGTAGGGGTCGGAGATGCCGGTGAAGTTCTTGATGATGCCGGCCCGCGCCTTGGCATAGAGGCCCTTGCGGTCACGCTGCTCGCAGACCTCCAGCGGCGTCGCCACATGCACCTCGAGGAAGCCGCCCAGGGGCTCGATCATCTGCCGTACCTTGTTGCGGGTCTCGGCATAGGGGGCGATCGGCGCGCAGATGGCGACGCCGCGGTTCTTCGTGATCTCGCTCGCCACATAGCCGATCCGCAGGATGTTGAGATCGCGATGCTCGCGCGAAAAGCCGAGCTCGCTGGAGAGGTGCTTGCGCACCAGATCGCCGTCGAGCAGGGTCACGGGCCGTGTGCCGATCTCCATCAGCTTGACCATCAGGGCATTGGCGATGGTCGATTTGCCGGAACCGGAGAGACCGGTGAAGAAGACCGTGAAGCCCTGACGATGGCGCGGCGGATAGGTGCGCTGCAGCTCCTCGATGATCTCGGGAAAGGAGAACCAGTCGGGAATCTCCAGCCCTTCGGCGAGGCGCCGGCGGAACTCGGTGCCCGACAGCGAGAGCGCCGTCTCGCCCGGCCGCACCTCGTCCTCGGGCACGTACTGGGCCCGATCCTGGACATAGACCACGTTGCGGAAGGGCACCATGCTGATCCCCAGCTCCTCCTCGTGGGCGGCAAACAGCTCCTGCGCGTCATAGGGCCCGTAGAAGGGATCGCCGTTGCCGTCACTGCCGGGGCCGGCATGGTCGCGGCCGACGATCAGATGGGTGCAGCCATAGTTGCGGCGAATGATCCCGTGCAGCAGGGCCTCGCGCGGACCGGCCATGCGCATGGCCAGCGGCAGCAGGCTCAACAGCGTGGTCTGCTCGGGATAGTGGCGCAGGATCTTTTCGTAGCAGCGCACCCGGGTGAAATGGTCGACATCGCCCGGCTTGGTCATGCCGATCACCGGGTGCAGCAGGAGGTTGGCCTCGGCTTCGCGGGCGGCCCGGAAGGTGAGCTCGAAATGGGCGCGATGCATGGGATTGCGGGTCTGGAAGGCGACCACCCGGCGCCAGCCGAGCTTGCGGAACCGTCCCCGCAGCTCCTGCGGGGTGTCGCGGAGATGCTTGAAATCGTAATGGACCGGCGGCTCCAGCCCGAGCAGCCGGCCGCCGAGGCAGATCGGCCCCGCCTGTTCGAACAGGTAGCGCACCCCCGGATGGTCCCTGTTTTCGGTGCCATAGACGGAGATCGCCTCGCGCCGGCGATCGGGGGTGAAGCGATCGGTCACCTCCAGCACCGCGAGCGGCACGCCTTCCGGGTCGCGCAGGGCGATCCGCTGGCCGGGTTCGATCTGCTCGCCGAATGCGCGGTCGACATCGAGGGTGATCGGGATCGGCCAGAGGATGCCGCTCGCAAGGCGCATCTCCTCGACCACCCGCTCGTAGTCGGCCTGCCCCATGAAGCCCTCGAGCGGCGAGAAGGCGCCGCAGAGCAGGAGCTCCAGATCGCAGATCTGACGCGGCGTCAGATCCCAGGAGGAATATTCGGTGAGCCGCGTCTTTTCCTCTTCCGCCTTGCGCTCGAACAGGTAGAGATCGACCAGCCTGCCGCCGTGCGGCTCCTTGAACGCACCCATGCCTTTCCCCGTACGATTCCGCTCCCCCGCGGCATGCGCGGGACGCCGCGTTCTTAGCGCACCGGTAGGCGTTCCGTACAGGGTCTATCGCGCACCAGGCGATCAAAATCGCCGCATGCAATCATCGCGCGAAGCGGTTGCTGCGCGGAAAGCCGCTCGGCGCCATCCGCCCGGCCTGCCCGCGTTTGCCCAGCCAGCCAGCGAGATCGGTCAGGGTGCGGGTGCGCGATCCGGTCGGCCAGCTCAGCCCCTCTTCGAGACGGAACACCTTCACATCCCCGAGATGCCCGTCCTTGTAGCGCTGCAGCATGACCCCGCGGCCGCGGCCCATCCGCGGCAGCTCCCCGAGCGGAAACACCAGCAGCTTGCGGTTGCTGCCCACCACCGCCAGATGATCGCCCTCGGCCGGAACCACGCATTGCAGCCGGTCTCCCTCCCGGACCGTCACCACCTGGCGGCCGGTGCGGGTCTGCGACAGAAGGTCTTCCTCGCTGGCCAGGAAC